>JAKUSA010000065.1 GCA_022449565.1 Acidimicrobiales bacterium
CCCATACCGACTAGGAACAGCAGGTAGGCGATGGCTGGACTGGCCACGCTGTGGAAGAACTGGTCAACCGGGCCGAGTTGGCTGACCCGGGTGCGAGTGAGCGGCTCCACTGACGATCCTTCGTTGACGACCTGGAAGCCGGTGAGGCCAACGAGGTGTTCGAGCAGCACCGGCGACGGCCTGGCCAGGCTTCTACCGACCGCCTCGTGGTAGCCAACCGAGGCGACTATCAGGTCACCTGCTTCGCTAGGACGGAAGGGAACGGTGTACCGGTCGGGGGGTAGCACCGGGTCGCCGAGGTCGCCGATGCGCGCCCCGGGAGCGATGCCAATGTCATGGGCGACAGCGGCTAGTTGTGCGACACGGCCGATGGCCCGGGAGCCAGACGGTCCGACCCAGAACGACACCGGGACGGGTGAGGCGTGGATCAGGTCAGCCAACTCCACGATTCGGTCGTCAGTGACCACCGCGCCGGCGCTGTTGACCTGGAAGACCACAGCAAGCGTGTCTGTCGGGTCGACGCTGCGGAGGGTGTCGGCCATCAGCCGGACCACGATCTCGTCGAGGAGACCACTGATCTCGACCACCTCCACCTCGGGTCCGGCGGGCTCGTCGCCTCGGGCCACCCCGACCAGGGCCAGCATGAGGGCCATCGACAGGGCAGCGACCATGGCAATCCGTCGGGCGCCACGTCGGAGGGTCCGTGAGCGGGTCATGCGGGATGGGCCGGCGCCCGCTCGGTCGGAGGGGGGCACGGGTGGCCGGTGGGTCTCAGACGGCGTCGGGGTCGCCGAGGGCCAGCACGGCCTCCTCGATCGTCTCGCGCACTGGAACGATCCGATCGAAGCCGGTGGTGTGGAGCAGTCGGATCAGCGCCGGCCGGTCGCAGGCCACGGCTACGTCCCCGTCGTTTTCCCGGGCCCGCCGAATCCCACCGATGAGAGCCCCGAGGCCCGCCGAGTCCATGAACGGCACGTGCGAGAGGTCGACTAGAACAAACCGCTCGTCGGCCAACTCAGTGAGGGCCTCACGGAACTGAGCGACGGTGTATGCATCGAGTTCTCCGGACGGACGGCACAGCACATACCCCTCGTTGCGCTCCACGGTGATCTCAAGCACCGGCCACCCTCCTCTGGTCGCTCCCCAAGGCGGATCGTAGACCGCTGGGAGGCAACGGCAACCCCGCCATGGTGGTCGCCGTCGATACGGCCTCCGGTACGCTCCGGACCGTGACCGGATCCACCACCGTGCTGGTGGCCACCGACTCCGACCAAATCCACCGCGAGGTAGAAGCGGCGCTGGACGGTGACCACCGGATATTGCGGGTCCGGACGGGCTACGACGTACTCCACGCGGTGAAGACCCACCAGCCAGCGGCGGTGGTCCTCGACTTGCAGATCGGCAATATGGGCGGGATGGCCGCCTGTCTGGACTTGCGCCTAGAGCAGCGGGCCGGACGGATCGGCACTCAGCGGGTGGTGATGCTCCTCGACCGGGAGGCTGACGTGTTCCTGGGGCGGCGTTCCGAGGCCGACGCCTGGCTAGTCAAGCCGATCAACCAGCTGGCCCTGCGCCACACCGTGAACGGAGTGCTGGCCGACCAACCGGCCTGACCAGCCCTACCAGCAGAGCGGTACCCTTCGATATCAATACGGGTAGTGGCGCAGCTTGGTAGCGCGCCTCGTTCGGGACGAGGAGGTCGTGGGTTCAAATCCCGCCTACCCGACCAAAGGGGCCGTCCATAGTCTCGCCAGCAGAGGTTTTGTGAAAAAGAAACGCGGCTACCGGGCTGAAGGATCCCAACCTCAGGCAGCAGCGAGTACGACCATCGCCGAGCTCAAAACCGCAGCGGGCTGACCACCTAACGGTAGTTAGTACCTGCCAACGGACGATTACCTTCCGGTGTCTCCACCGAGGGGGTGGCCAACGGTGCTGTCAACATGATCAGGAATGTCGCCTTCATGGAAGTCCCCTGTTGATGAAGTGCCAGTCGGCTCGCACATCAGGATCGACGCCCCGGGCGACGAGGCCCGGTGAGTAACGCCTCTCGGAACGACAAAGGCATCCCCTTCACGGAGCACCACCGTGTGCTCCGCACCGTCGCCACTGCGCATTGCAATGTCGAACCGCCCGTCGAGCACCAAGAAGAACTCGTCGGTGTTTTCGTGGACGTGCCACACATGGTCACCCTTGGCATGGGCGATACGGATGTCGTAGTCGTTCATCCGAGCGACGACGCGGGGACTCCAGATCGCGGCAAACGAGGCCAAGGCCTTGTCCAAGTGGACTGGTCCGGCTCCCACGCCCCACCACTCTCGCCGGAGGCTCGTCCTGGGGCAACCGATACGGATACGAACACAATGCCTATTAGAAGATGAACCTCAGGAGTCGTAGATTTTTCAGGCAGGGGATCCCCGTACCAAGTTGGTACATGAAGCAAACTTTGAGCCGAGGACGTGAATCCCCTCCGATTCCCTCCCTCAGGAACGACCGCTCCTCGGAGCGGTCGTTTCATGCCGGTTTGGATGGCAAACTCTCAGGCTGGACCTATCTTCACGGCAACAAAGGGATCAGAGATGGCTACCTACGAATGCTCTTCCTGCGGGATGTCGGTCAATGCCACATGCGGTACCTGTGACGCGCCACTGGTCGATGACACCATCGAGCGTGACGACGGGTCGACAGTCCAGGTCTCCCGCTGTCCGAACGATCACGGCAAGATCAAGTCCCCCGTGTGTTGTGGAGCGGACATGTCCTGCTCGGTTGGGTAAACCGGGGATCGTCCACCCAACCACCGATCCCCAGCCGCTGAACAGGCAATAGACAACTACCGTCAGCCAAGTGCAACGGGACGTCTACACCCACGGGCATCAACCGGCCGTCGTCGAGCAGCACGCCCGACGCACAGTTGAGACCTCCGCTGCGTTCCTGCTCCCCCACCTCAACGGCTCGATGCGGATCCTCGACGTGGGTTGTGGACCGGGGTCGATCACTGCGGGCCTGGCCCGATGGGTCCCCGACGGGCAGGTGGTGGGAATCGAGGTGGTGCCCAGTGTCCTCGAGGCGGCCCGCCGCCATTGCGCCGAGGCCGGAGCAGCCAACGTCACCTTCCGGGAAGCCTCGGTCTACGACCTGCCCTTCGACGGCGGGTCGTTTGACGTTGTCTACGCCCATCAGGTTCTCCAGCACCTCACCGACCCGGTCGCCGCGCTCTGTGAGATGCGCCGGGTCGTAGGGCATGGCGGGCTGGTTGCCGTACGCGACTCCGACTACTACACGATGAGCCGTACCCCCGAGTCGCCGCTCATGGACCGATGGCGCGACCTCTACCGTCGGGTGGCCCGACACAACGGTGCCGAACCCGATGCCGGCCGACACCTATACAGGTGGCTGAAAACTACTGGCTTCACCGAGATCACGATGTCGGCTTCCTGCCAGGTGATGGCCGACGAGGAGAGCCGTCGTAACTGGGGCGAGTCATGGGCCGAGCGCTGCCTGACCACTGACTTCGCCTCCCAAGCTGTGGCCTACGGTCGCGCCACTGAAGCCGAACTCGGGGAGATCGCCGCCGACTGGCGGGCCTGGGCCAACGACCCGGACGGCTACTTCCACTACATCTGCGACGAGGGACTAGCTGTCCGGACCTCCTGAGCGCCTGTGTTGAGCGGAACCACCGTGACGTCGAGTGCGTGCCCATGGTGCTAGTGGTCGGCGGCTGTCCTAGATTCCCGCCGTGCAGATCCTGGCTGCCCTGTTCTTCGAAGGCCTCGACCTCCGGTCAACGGCTGGCGGGGCAACCCACATCGATCTGACGGGGATCCAGTTCAGCGCTGCAGCACCCGAAGAGCCCCCGTGTACCTGGTCGCCTCATCTGATCGTGATCGTGAGATGCCCGGAGGATCACTCGGGCTCAGGGAGCCTCGAAGTGATCTTCAAACGGGACGGGGAACAGGTGGCCCGTAACGTTCAACCGGTCACCGTTGACCCGGGTCGGTTCGGGTACCGCCTAGTCCGTGCGGAACTCGAGTTTGAAGAACCCGGGACTGTCGAAGCCCACTGTCGGATCGACCAGGGGCCAGCCACCATCGTCCCCTTTACCCTGCTGCCCCCCGACGACACCAACTAAACGGGGGGCTGGGGCCTGGGAGCGGCGTAACCCGAGGGCGGGCGATACTTGGGCGGTGCTTATCTACGACGGCGATTGCGGTTTCTGCCGTCGTTGTGCTGATTGGCTGCGGGCCCGGGGGGACGTTCCGATGGCGTCAGACGGTGAGGTGGACCGGCTGGCCCTCGGTTTGACCCCCGAGGAGACAAAGACCGCGGTGTGGTGGGTTGAAGGTAGGGCCCGGTTCAGCGGCCATCAGGCAATCGGGCACGCTCTGCATCCTCTTGGTGGTGGTTGGGCACTGGTCGGCTGGTTGATCCGGATGCCGCCGGTGTCATGGCTCGCGGCTGTCGCCTACCGGTGGGTGGCGGCCAACCGGCACCGGTTTGGTTGAAGGAGCGGGAACGCAGAGTTCAGCACACAAGTTCATGAACGGTTCCGGGCAGGATGGGTCGGTGACTGTTCTCTTAGGTGGCCTGTCGGCGGTGTTCTTTGGCATTGGCGACCTACTTGGCGGGGTCGGTGTGCGGAAGTCGGGCCGGTCGGGGGCCGCGGTGGGAATGTCGATTGTGGCTACCAGCGTCGGAGCAGTGGTGATCGGCGTCTATCTGTTGTTCAGCCCCCCCGAGTCGCTGGCCCGCTCCGACGTCGGCTGGTCGATTTTGGCGGGACTTTCGATGTCGGCCACCCGCCCCTTGCTCTATCTGGGTATGGCTCGGGGACCGATCGCTGTGTTCGCCCCTACCTTCGGGTTGACCGCCATTATCGTCCCCGCCCTGGTCGGCCCACTGGTTGGTCAACACCCCGGTATGTGGGAACTCCTCGGACTGGTGGCGGCAGTCCCCGCGGTGGTGCTCCTCTCTGGAGAGGGTCGCGTTCCGACCATAGGTGAGGTTCTCCACAGCCCGGTGCTCGGGATGGCTGTCCTGGTTGGTACCTGTATCGGGATTGCCGGGCTCTTCCTGTCGTTCGTCGACGACTCGGCAGGGGTCTTCCCGGCGTTCATGACACTGGCTGTCGGATTTGTCGTTCTCCCGGTCGTTTCCGTGTTGATGCCCGGAAGGGGAGTTCCTGACCGGGTGACCACCCGATTCGGGGCAATTCTCGGTGTCACTAGTGCCATTGCGTTCATGCTCAGCACCCTGGCCTACCAGCGGGGCTCGGCGGCGGTGGTCACCGCGCTGATCTGCCTCTGCCCGGGGGTGTCGATAGTCATCGCCTGGAAGTTCCTCCATGAACGGCTAGCTGCCCTGCAGATGGTCGGTGGGGCCTTCGGGGTGCTCACCGTGGTTCTGTTCGCACTCGGTACCTAGGTCGGGTGCCCGCCAAGCCCGCAGGAGCGCCTGCCAGGCGCACACCGGTTCCGTTTGTCGGTCACTAACCTCAATCGGCCATGGGATTCCGCTCGTTGATGCCTCACCTGCGGCCCATCTACACCCCGTGGGTCTGCGCCAGCCTGAGTGTCAGCATCCTCGCCGTGTCGCTCCCGCTGTCCATTCTCGAACACGGACGTTCCTACGGGTCGATCAGTGTGGTCATGGGAGCCGGTGGAGTAGGCGCGGCACTCGGTGCTCTGCGGGTCGGCGTATTGACCGACCGGTGGGGCTCAGCGCGGGTAGCAGCCGGGGCGTTGGCCGTGATTGCCGCGGGCAGCTGCCTGCTCGGCACGACGACCATCGTCGCACTGTTGGCCATCGCCCAGTTGGCTATCGGAAGAGGGGTTATCGGAGTGATGCTCTCCCGCCAGGCTGTCCTGACTTCCACCGTCTCCACGGACCTGCGTGGGCGGGCCATGTCCTTGATGGGGGGATCGATGCGCCTTTCGGTCCTGGTCGGCACGGCGGGTGGCGGGGTGCTCTACGACCTGTTCGGTGACCGTTGGACGTTCGTGGCCGCCGGGGTGATCTCGGCGACCGGGATCTTCGCGGTCCTTCCGGAGCTCCGACAAAACAGGGAGCCGACGGCCAGTGCCCGGGGAGGATGGGCGGACTTGTTCCATGTCTTCCGACAGCACCGCCGTCGCCTCGTCGCTGGCGGCATGTTCGGTATGTTCGTCATGACAGCGCGTGAAGGACGGATGGTGGTCCTACCACTGGTCGGTGTGGCACTCGACCTCAGTCCGACAGCTATCGGGGGTTTGGTGGCTGTCGGATACACCGCCGACCTAGTGCTCTTCCCGGTCTCGGGCTACGTCATGGATCGGTTCGGGCGCCTGGCGGCCATGTTCCCTGCCTACGGGTTGCTGGCTATCGGCCTGGGCATGCTGGCTACCGCCGACACGGCCACCATGGCGATCGTCGCCGGGGTTCTAATGGGTGTCGGCAACGGCATGAGTTCGGGTTCGTTGTTCACGATCGGAAGCGACCTAGCGCCCGAGGAGGGAACCGCTTCGTTCCTTTCCGGGATCTCTGTGCTGAGCGACATGGGGCGGGTTGTCGGCCCGGTCCTGGTAGGGGTGACCGCTAAGGCCTTCGGGTTGGATGTCGCAGCCGCTGTGTTGGCCATGGTCATGGTCACTGGTCTGGTGTGGTTGGCCTTGGTGCTGGGTGAAACGGCTGGTCGCCTACCCGGAAGCCGACCTCCGCACGACACTCCCTCGGGGCGCTAACCGGACTTATCCACCGGCATGATTCGGATTCGCGTACCGGTTCTACACTCGCGTCCGTGGCCACCCTCGCCGTCGGACCTGCTCCGCTTCCCCAACGAGTGGCCGATGCCCTCACCCGCTGCGCCGGACCCTCCGACATCCAACCGACGCTTCCCGCTGCTTGCTACGTCGACCCGGACATCTACGCCGTCGAGCAGCAGGCCGTGTTCCGGCAGGGCTGGGTTGGGGTCGGCCGCTCCGACCGCTGGCCCCAGGTTGGGGATTACAGCGCCATGGAACTGGGGGGGGTTCCCACCGTCGTGGTCCGGGCCGAGGACGGTCGTCTACGAGCCTGGGCGAACACCTGTAGTCACCGGGCCTCCCAGATCATGGTCGGCGACGGGAACTGTTCGCGGATGCGATGCCGGTTCCACTTCTGGACCTACGGCCTCGACGGCCGGCTTCTCGCCGCTCCCAGCATGGGACGCACACCCGGGTTCGACACAGCTGATCACAGCCTGACCGAATTCGCCCTTGCCGAACGGGAAGGGTTCGTCTTCGTCAGCTTCGAGGCTGACCCGGTACGGATCGACACCTGGCTGGGCGATTTTTCCCAGCTCCACGCCCCGTGGCCGGTCGAGAGCCTGGTTACTAGCCGTCGACGCGAGTTCACCGTGGACTGCAACTGGAAGGCGTTCGCTGAGGTGTTCAACGAGTACTACCACCTGCCCTACGTCCACTCGGCGAGCATCGACAACATCTACAACGACCCCGACGACCCTGATGATGTGGACGGGTCCTACGCCACTCATTTCGGCACCACCGAGGGCACCGGTGGGCTGCTTGAGGATGACCAGGACGACGCATTGCCGGTGATTGAGGGCCTCACAGGTCGCCCCAGCCAGGGGGTCCGCTATTCGTGGCTGTTCCCCAACATCGTGATCGCTACCGGGTCGGAGGCGATGTGGATGTACGAGGTCTACCCGGATGGCCCCGACCGGTGCCGCTGCGCGCAGGTGGTCTGCTTCCCTCAGTCGACCGTCGATCTGGATGGCTTCGCTGAACGGGCCGAGGTCTACTACGACCGCTTTGACGTGGCCATCAGCGAAGACATCCCGATGCTCGAACAACAGCATGCGGGCATGCGTTCCCCGTTCGCCAAGCAGGGCCGCTTCTCCTACCTGGAGCCCAGCGTCGCCCGGTTTGCACGGTGGTATGCGAAGCGCCTGCTCCAGGTCGGCTGCTGACGCACTGGCCGCCACACCGAGATCCGTCGCCGGTTGAAGCCAGCACCGGCCTATTCCCGGCCACCTCCACCCGCTCGATTTGGGCCGCGCGAGTCCACGCGCCGGGCCGGTAACGGCGAGAATGTCAACCGTGGACGCGGAAGGGGTGGCTCTGGTCACCGGGGCGAGCCGGGGCATCGGCCGGGCGGTGGCCATCGACCTGGCCCGGGCCGGATTCGACGTCGTGGCCGGCATGCGCAACCCCGACGACGGCGCTGACTTGGCCGACCTCGTCGGGGACGGGTCCGGCTCAGTAGTTGTGACCCGCCTCGACATGGACGACCCGTCGACGATGGACATCCCCCAGGGCCTGAGGGTCCTGGTCAACAACGCGGCTATCGAGCGCCAGTACCTGCCGGTCGAGGAGGTCGAGGTCGACGAGTGGCGGGCGGTATTCGAGACAAACCTGTTCGGCCTGGTCGAGTTGACCAGGCGGGCGATACCTGAGATGCGCCGGGGTGGCGACGGGGTGATCTGCAACGTGACGTCCTCGTCGATCCTGGTTGCCATCCCCTTCTACTCGATCTACCGGGCGTCCAAGGCCGCCGTTTCGGCCATGAGCGAGACCCTCCGGTGTGAGGTGGCTGACTTCGGAATCCGAGTGGTCGAGATCATGCCCGGACCGGTGGACACCGACATGCTGGCCCGGTCAGATCGCATCCCCGAAGCGGTCGACAGCGACGGCTACCGGGAGATGGCCGAAGCGACCCATGCGGCTAGGAGGGCCATCGCCGGGATGGTCATCCCTGCCCCGGTGGCCGCCGAGCGCATCCGGTCGATAATCCTCGACGACCACGCCGGCCTGAAGCACGGCATCGACGACATCTCGATCGGTCTGCTCGACGCATGGAGTACCAATCCGATCTCCCTCGTCGGAACCCCTTACGGAACCCCGGACCCGCCCGGTCCTAGTTGACCTGTCGACGCGACCGGGGCTTCGGCAGCCCCGACGAATCCCTCGGGGCGTAGGGTCCGAAGCGTGGAGCCCGATTCTCAGGCGACGCTTTCGCCCGATTCGCTGCGCCTCGAGGGCCGGGTGGCCGTGGTAACAGGCGGCGGGGCAGGCATCGGACGAGGGGTCGCACGGACGCTGGCCAACTTCGGTTCCCGGGTGGCCATCTGGGAGAAGGATCCCGATACGGCAGGGACGGCCGGCGACGAGGTGAACGGACTGGGCTTGGTCGTCGACGTACGGGAAGCCGACCAGGTAGAGGCCGCCTTGGCCGAGACCACCGAGCGCCTGGGCTGTCCGACGATCCTGGTCAACAACGCGGGCGGGACCTTCGCCGTTCCGTTCCTGGACAGCGACGAACGAGGTTGGAACGCCCTCCACCGGGCCAACCTGCTCCACGTAATCCTGTGCACCCACCGTGTCGCCACGGCGATGGTCGCCGCGGGCCTGGGCGGCAGCATCGTGAACGTGACCTCGATCGAGGCCCACCGGGCGGCCCCCGGGTTCGCGGCCTACGCGGCGGCCAAGGCCGGGGTGGCCAATTTCACCAAGACCGCGGCTCTGGAGTTGGCAGAACACGGCATCCGGGTCAACGCCGTCGCACCCGACCTGACCCGCACCGAGGGCCTGGAGGCCTTAGCTGGACCCGGGGGGCCGTCACGATGGGACCGGATCGTGCCCCTGGGCCGGGCCGGGACCCCCGAAGAGGTCGGAGG
>JAKUSA010000066.1 GCA_022449565.1 Acidimicrobiales bacterium
ACGGTGGTGGCTGCCGCACTGTGGGGGATCAACCCGTTCGACCAGTGGGGGGTAGAACTGGGCAAGACCCTGGCCAGACGCTTCGGCCGGTGGTTAGAGGCCCAGCCGGCCGGCGACGGCGCGGGGGGCGACGTGGTGGTGCTGGGCGAACCGGGCCGCCACCGGGTGACCGCCGAGCTGCTCGGCGCGGCCGCAGGCCTGGCAGCCTCCATCGGCGGACGGGCTGTCCTGTCAGTGGACGTGGTCGACGACTGGGAGGCACTCAGCAGCCAGGGCGCAGACAAGGTCATCAGGCACGCCGGCACCACCGCCGCCGAGGACGTCGCCAGGATGCTCGCCGAGTACTTCGCCCGAGAATCGCCATGGGCCGTGCTGGCTCCGGGCACCGCATGGGGCCGGGAGGTGGCGGCCCGACTGGCCGCCCGGCTGGGAGCCGGCCTGACCGGCGACGCGATAGGGCTGGAGGCCCGCGATGGACGCCTGGTGGCGTTCAAGCCTGCATTCGGCGGTCGGCTGGTGGCGGAGATCTCCTGCACGTCGGCCGTGCAGATGGCCACCGTCCGCCCCGGGATCCTCCCCGGGCTCCGCCCCCGGCCGACCGCACCGTTCGCCGTCGACCGCCTGGAGGCTGGCCCCGGATCACGGGCGCGGGTCCTAGAGCGTCGCCGGGACGACGACCGCGACCTGCTGGCCAATGCCGACGTGGTGATCGGCGTGGGAGTGGGAGTAGACCCGGCCGACCTGCCCGAGATCGAAGCGCACGCCGCGACGATCGGCGCCGAGCTGTGCGCCACACGCAGGGTCACCGACGCCGGCTGGATGCCCAGGGCCCGTCAGGTGGGGATAACCGGCCACTCCATCGCCCCCAGCCTCTACCTGGCCATCGGGGTCTCGGGGAAGTTCAACCACACGGTGGGCGTCCGCTCCTCGGGAACGGTCGTGGGCATCAACCCGGACCCGGACTGCGAGTTGTGGGCTAGCTGCGACGTCGGGATGGTCGGCGACTGGCGTGCTGCCTTCGCCCTACTGATACCCCGGCTGGCAGGTGAACTGGCCCGGTGACGGGCCGCCCCCCAGATGACGAACCGCCCGCCAGGTGACGGTTCCCGTGGTCCGGGACCCGACGGTGGCCGTCCTCAGTCGGGACGATCCACTCCGGCGGCCCTGAGGGCCTCGGCATCCACCCACTCGAGGGTGAGGATGTGGGTGGCGGCCAGCAGGACCTGTGGCGCCATTCCCGCCTCGTGGGCCTCCTGCCACCTGGGGGCGCACAGGCACCAGCGGTCCCCTGGCCTCAGGCCGGCGAATCCCGGTCGGGGCGTGGACAGGTCGTTTCCGGCCCGGGCCGAGAACTCCAGGAACTCTTCGGTCATGAGGGCGCACACCGTGTGTATGCCCAGGTCGTCGGCACCGGTATTGCAGCACCCGTCGCGGTAGAAGCCGGTCAGCGGATCCGAACCGCACTCCTGGAGTTCGGTGCCCAGCACGTTGACGGCCATCAGGGGGTCAGACCCTGGCGTTCTTGAGCTTCTTGACGGTCCGGGCCCGTGCCCCGGCATCCAACTCGACCTTCCGGAGGCGCACGACGGCCGGCGTGACCTCGACGCACTCATCGTCGGCGATGTACTCCAGCGCCTGCTCGAGCGAGAGGCGGCGGGGCGGGGTGAGGCGGATGGTGTCGTCGGACGACGAGGCCCGCACGTTGGTGAGCTTCTTCTCCCGACAGATGTTCACGTCCATGTCCTCGGCCCTGGGGTTCTGCCCGACGATCATCCCACCGTAGACCTCCTCGGTCGGACCGATGAAGAGAGTCGTACGCTCCTGGAGCCCGGTGATGGCGTACGGCGTGGCCACGCCCCGACGATCGGCAACGATGCTTCCGCCCTTGCGGATCCGCAGGTCGCCCATCCATGGCTCCCAGCCCTCGAAGACGTGGTGGAGCATCCCGGTACCGCGGGTTTCGGTCAGGAATTCGGTCCGGAAGCCGATGAGGGCCCGCGCGGCCACCACGTAGTCCAGGCGGACCCAGCCGGTGCCGTGGTTGGTCATGTCGTCCATGCGGGCCTTGCGCTCGCCCAGCAGCTGGGTCACGGCGCCGACGTGCTCCTCGGGGACGTCCACGGATAGGCGCTCGGTGGGCTCGTGGAGGGTGTCGTCGATCTCACGGAGCAGCACGGCCGGCTTGCCCACGGTGAGTTCGAATCCCTCGCGGCGCATGGTCTCGACCAGGATGGCGAGTTGCAGTTCACCCCTGCCCTGGACCTCCCAGGTGTCTGGGCGTTCGGTGGGCAGGACGCGGATCGAGACGTTTCCGACCAGCTCGGCATCGAGGCGGGCCTTGATCTGGCGGCCGGTCAGCTTGGTGCCGTCCGAACCGGCCACCGGCGAGGTGTTGACACCGATCGCCATCGAGAGCGTCGGCTCGTCGACGGTGATGACGGGCAGGGGGCGGGGATCTGCCGGATCGCCGAGTGTCTCGCCGATCGTGACACCGTCTATTCCGGACACGTAGACGATCTCGCCCGGACCAGCCTCCTCCACGTCAACCTGGCCGAGGGCTTCGGTGACGGTGAGGGTGGCGATGCGGGCCGCCTGGATCGAGCCGTCGGTCCTGCACCAGGCCACCGGTTCTCCCCGACGCAGGGTGCCGCTGTCGACACGACAGACGGCGATGCGGCCCAGGTAGGGCGAGGCGTCCAGGTTCGTCACGTGGACCCGCAGCGGGGCCTCCTCGTCGTAGGAGGGCGGGGGGACATGGTCGATGACCACGTCGAAGAAGGGATCCATGTCGGTGCCGGGCACGGCCGGATCCAGCGTGGCGGCGCCGGCCCGTGCATCGGTGTAGACGATCGGAAACTCGATCTGGTCCTCGGTGGCGTCCAGGTCCAGGAACAACTCGTACGTCTCGTCGATCACCTCGGCGAGGCGGGCATCGGGCCGGTCGATCTTGTTGATGACCAGGACGATGGCCAGGCCGGCCTCCAGCGCCTTCCGGAGCACGAACCGGGTCTGTGGGCGTGGTCCCTCGGCGGAGTCGACGAGCAGGATGACCCCGTCGACCATGTTCAGGGCACGTTCCACCTCGCCTCCGAAGTCGGCGTGTCCGGGGGTGTCGACGATGTTGACCTTGACGTCGCCCCGTCGGACAGCGGCGTTCTTGGCGAGGATGGTGATGCCCTTCTCGCGCTCCAGGTCCATGGAGTCCATGACCCGGTCGGCCACCTCCTCATTGGCCCGGAATGCACCGGACTGGCGTAGGAGGGCGTCGACGAGGGTCGTCTTGCCATGGTCGACGTGGGCGATCACGGCGACGTTGCGGAGGTCGGGACGCGTGCCCCCGGGGGTCTGGGAACTTGCCACGGGAAGACGCTACGGCTCCGGAGGTTCAGAGGGGCGGAGGTGTGACCGATGAACGATGTTCCCGACACCCGTCAGCAGCACGGACCGGAGGGCGTCCGCCGGTGGAATCAGGTCTGCCGGCCCGTCTCCAGGCGTCGACGGGGCGGGTCGCCACCCTTCCGGACGATGGCGGCGCCGAGGTCCCCCACGGCATCGTCCAGCAGCGGCCAGGTCTCGTACGCCGGGCCGGTGGTTCCCAGCATCGCGAGGCGTTCGGCCGCGTCGGCGACCAGGAGTGGATGTGGGACGCGCCCGTCGCCGGCATCCAGGATGGACCGTGTGAGGGCCGCCCAGAGGACAAGGTCGGTGGCCACCGGAACCTGCACGGCGAGCAACGGGGCCACTCCACCGACCTTCCGCCCGGAGTAGGCCTGCAGCATGCGGGGGCGGGTACGCCTCCAGCTGGTCAGGTGGCCGGCCAACGTCTTGGGCCGTACGCCCAGGCGTTCGGCGAGTTCCCGGAGCCCGCCGTCGCCGAGGAGTACGAAGCCGACGTGTTCGGGCCGGGCCGTCGCCTCGTCGGCCAACCGACCCCACAGGTCACGCTGTTGGCGACTCTTCAGCGGGTTCGTCCGGCGGAGCGTCGGCGCCCGGAAGAGGCCGGCGGCGATGGCACGCATGATCGACCGCGGCACAAGGGCATCCGGTGTCCTGTCCGAATCGGCGCGGATCGCCTCGAACCGGGCGGCAACCGTGTCGAACTCCGACGGGCTGTTCATGAATGGAACGGTACCGCTACCAGTCGGATGACTGTGGACAGCCCAGAACGCGCCAATTACCAGCGTCCCCTCTCCGTTTCGGGCACGCGCGACTGAGAAGCACCGCCGTGGCTCTCACTAGGGTCGCGTCCGTGGGTACCACAACCCCAACCACCACGTCGCCTACCTCGCCGGAACCCATCTACAACCCGTACGCCTTCGCGGTCCATGACAACCCCTATGTCATCTATACCCGGCTACGCGATGAGGCGCCTGCCTACTGGAACCCCGAACTTCGGTTTTGGGCGTTGAGCCGTTTCGACGACGTGCTCGAGGGGTTCCACGACTTCGAGACCTTCTCCTCAATGGGTGGCGTGGCCCTCGAGAGCCGCCGGAACCGCAGTCACGAGCGGCCGCCCTTCGAGCAGATGATCGAGATGGACCCGCCCGACCACACGGTGTTCCGGAAGTTGGTATCTCGGGTGTTCACCGTCCTTCGCATGGCGGAGATGGAAGACGATGTCCGCCAGATCGTGGCTGGCTATATCGATGCGGTCATCGAACGTGGCGAGGCCGACCTAGTCGCCGACATCACCTCACCGTTTCCGATGGATGTCATCTCCGCCGTGTTAGGGCTCTCCGAAGCCGATCGTCCGTTCCTGCGTGAAGTCTCCGACCAAATTCTTGTCCGTGAGGACGGGTCGATTCAGATCCCCCAGGAGGCGATGGAGGCGATGTTCGATCTGCTCAGCTACTTTCAGGCGGATCTGGGTCGGCGCCGCACCTCCGGCGGCGACGGCCTCATATCTGACCTGCTTCTTCTGGAGGTCGATGGGCGGGCACTCACCGAGGCCGAACTGCTCGGTTTCTGCGTCCTCCTGGTGATCGCTGGCCACGAGACCACAACCAAGCTGGTGTCCAACGCGATCGAAATTCTGTCTCGGCACCCGAACCAGCGCAACGAACTTGTCGCTGCTCCGAACCTGGCGTCCGGAGCAGTCGAGGAGGTGCTGCGCTTCCACAACTCAACGCAGTACATGCACCGAACCCTCACCTGTGATCGGGAGATGCACGGCCGACAAATGCATGAGGGCGACTCAGTGCTGCTCCTGATAGGCGCCGCCAACCACGACGAACGGGAGTTCGGGCCGACCGCCGAGGAGTTCGACCTGCATCGCCGCCCGGAACGGCACCTGGCGTTCGGCTACGGCGCCCATTTCTGCCTTGGTGCGGCGCTTGCCCGCCTCGAGGGTCGGGTGGCGCTCGAGGAGATCCACCGGCGTCTCCCCGACTACGAGGTCGACCACGACGCCAAGGTCCGGTTCCACAGTTCCAACGTGACTGGGTGGTCAAGTTTGCCGATTCGCTTCACCCCGTGCTCCCCATCGGGCAATAGATGAACGGAGACGCGCCCAGGGTCGGCTACGTCGGGCTCGGACAGATGGGCTCGGCCATGGCCGGACGACTCCTTGAAACCGGCGTGCAACTCATCGTGTTCGACCTCAACCCGGAGACCATGGCCGAAGCCGTTGGGCTAGGCGCCGAACCAGCAGGTTCGACCGCCGAGGTGGCGGCCTTCGCTGACGTAGTCAGCATCTGTGTCCCCGATGCCCACCACGTCAGTTCTGTGCTTGACGGACTCGGCGAGGGTGCCGTGGTCGGTCTGCCGGTGCTCGTCCACTCCACGATTCATCCGGACGCGGTGGCCGCCTGCCGCATGCAGGCCGCCGTCTGGGGTGGCGTCCTGCACGACGTCTGCGTGGCAGGGGGGGCCGTTGCGGCCTCGGCCGGTGAACTGGTGCTGTTCGTGGGAGGCCGGGCCGATCTTCCCCCTGCAGCGGCGACCCTACTCAGCTACTACAGCAGCCACATCGTTGAAGCAGGCCCGGTGGGTTCGGGCGCCGCCATGAAGTTGGCGTTCAACGTCCTGACCTATGCCCAGTTCGCGGCAAGTGCTGTTGCCTTTGAGATAGCGGAAGGCGCCGAGGTCGACACCGACGCCCTGGTGGACGCCTGGCGACACGTTGGACAACTGGGAAGCCTGACCGAGCAGTTCCTGCCAGTTCTGTCGATTCCGGCCGAACACGTGGTCGGCGACTTCCGGGACAGCCTGCGGTCGACGGTTGACATAGCCCGAAAGGACCTGCGCCTCGCCGCCGACCTGTGTGTCGTAGGGGACTTAGGGGGCATGGTCGAGGCGCTCGAGAAGGCCATGCCCGAGGTGTTTGGCGTGGCCGACGAGATACGGGAGGCACCGTGAACGAGGCCAACAACCAGCAGCAGAGTGCATATGACCGCGGGGCAGAAAAGCTCCAAGAGGTATATGCGGGGGCGGTGGAAGCGATCCCCGAGGGCGTCATACCGTTTAACGACGTCATGGTCAGAACGTTGTTCGCCGAAGTCTGGACCCGCGATGTCCTGTCGATGCGCGACCGACGCCTGTTGCTCATGGGCGTGATCGCGACCTATGGCACAGTCGACATCTGGAATCTCCAGGCGAGGGCGGCGCTCCAGAACGGCGAACTCGACCCGAACGAACTGCGGGAAACGCTCGTACTGCTGGCGTCCTACGCCGGCTACCCGAACGTTGCCGGCCTGGTCGGTGAGACCGAGGGCGTCATCGCCGCCTGGGAGTCCGAACAGCAAGCGACCAATGTCTGACGAAGGCTCGGTTCAGACGGTGCGGGCGTCGAACTTGATCTCGGATTTATCGATCTCTGGGTGGTCGAGGGCAACGGCGAACGTCTCGGCGAGTGCTCGCCCTACATCGTCGACGTCCATCATTCCGCCGGGGATGGCCCGCCTCTGCCAGGCTTCGAGCGCTTCACCTAGCCGCTCGGGTCGCATGTGGTCAGCGAATTCGGTTGGAGCGGTGTTGCCCATCACGACGCGGACGAAGCGTCGGTCGGGGTGCTCATACCGCCAAACCCGGATGCACTGGTCAAGTGCAGCCTTGGTGGCTGAGTAGGAGGCGAACAGCGGGTTGCCGTCTTCGACGGTGCGTGACGACACGAAGGCGGCGATGCCGTCCTGGTCGAGGTGGTCGAGAGCAGCGGCCGCTGCGAGGTTGGCGCCGACCACGTTCACCCGGAAGACGTCGACCCAGGTCTCAGGATCGGTCTCGACCAGGGGCTGGAGGACGCCGTAGCCGGCGACGTAGAGCATGAGGTCGAGTCCACCCATGGCTTCGGCGGCGGCGGCGGCAACAGTGCGGGCGTCGTCGGGGTTGGTGGCATCGCCGGGGACGGCGTGGCCGGTACCCATCTCGGCGACAAGTTGCTCAAGTCGGTCGGAGCGTCGGGCGGATACAGAGACCTGGCCGCCGGCCGCCGCCACGGCTTTGGCGAACGCGGCGCCGATGCCTGACGAGGCCCCGACGACGAGCACCCGGCGTCCTTCGAGCGTCGTGTCCATGCAGCTCCCCCTGGTTGGCAGCGGACTCATGCCTATCAGCGGGTCTGCCCAGCCCACCAGCCGCGGCTACCAGTGGAGATGCTGGTCTCTAGTCCAACGGCGGCCGACTCCTGGTAACCATTTGGTCACCACTGACCTCGAATGGGACCGCCAGGACCCCGGGTGGGACCACCCCCCGGCACACCTGGACCTCATGCACTCCCCGGGATGACTCCCCAGCGGATCCGCGCCCAGTAGCGCTCGTGGAAGAAATAGAGCACCAGCTTCGTGATGACCTCGAACCCGCCGATCGATATTGCTGTAGCCAGACTGCCGGTGAAGACGAATCCGAGCACCATGGTGTCCGCGCTCGCCATCACCCGCCACGTCGCCGTCTTGGTGGCCGAGCGCCGCCGACCGTCCCGGTGGTGGCCTTCCTCGTCCAAGGTGCGGTCCCAGTGCAACCGCGACCAAAGTCGCTCATGCAGGTAGTAGAGCGTCATCTTGGTCGCCACCTCGGTCAAGGCGATGGAGGCGGCGGTTCTCACCCTGTCGGCGGTGCTTGCCTCCTCAAGGCCGAACAGCGGAGCGAGAAAGCTCAGGATCACGAACGACAGGACCAGGGTGTCGAGCGTCCCCACCACCCGCCAGGAGATCGCCTTCAGGACCGAGCGCGCTGGCCGGATTTCCGGGGGGTTTGGGGGATCGAGGCGCGGATCCTCGGGACCGAAGATCGGGCGTTCTGGTTGCTCCCTCGTCACGGTGGGAGTCTGCCACCTCCTCCCCCGAGGGGGGGGCGGGGGCGACACCGGAGCCGACAGCAGAGCCCTCGCCGCTGCAACAGGGCCTGGCTGCCTGTCAGAGACCGCGCCGCACTCCGAGACGACACAGTAACGATCGGTGCAACCCGGAAGTACCTGGGTGCGTTTTGTCAGCTGTTCCTGGCGCTGAATACCGTTCCGTCGACCTGGCCACCTGGGACAGTGAGGCGCACGGCTAGTGGCATACCACACCGTCAGCCCTGTTCCGTGTGGTCACGTGGGCGACTCTCCTCGGCGGCTAGTCGGCCGGTTGTAATTGCAGGAATCGTTTGAGACGCGGACGACTCATTGCCAGTGCAGCAACGCGCGGGTGTACCCAGACAATCCCAAACAGTCCTGTCAACCCAATGAGTACCCCCCCGGCCACGTCCAACGGCCAGTGTTCCAACTCGCTTATCCGCGACCACGCCGTCAGGACGATCAACAAAAGCATCGTTGCTGCAATCCACGTTGCTGTCCGGGGCTTCGCATGGCGACGGGCCAACATCGCGACAGTGCCCAGAACGAGCACTGTGAACACCACGTGTCCGCTGGGGTAGCCGCCGTTGCCGAATGAGTATTCGCTCCACGTCACCGCCGATGTCGGTCGTGGACGGTTCACGAGATCGCCCACCCTCGTGAGACCAGTAAGCGCTCCAGCCAGACCCATAACCACTGCGGAGTACCGACCCCAACGCCACCACACCAGTAACACGATTGCCCCAAGCACCAAAGTTAACCAAATGTGAGTAATCGCTGGATCAACGATTTCGGCGAACAGGTCGATGGCTGGAGGGGTGTTATCCCGCATCCAGCGAGCCATCCCTACTTCTCCATACAGTGGCCCGTCGGCCCGTACTGCCAGTGTGAGAGCAACCGACGAAGCCAGCGACACAACCGCGTACTTCCTCACAGTTTGAGTCTGCCACCCCTCCCCTGGGGGGGGTGGGAGGTGAGGTACGAACCTCAGGTGTAGATACGCGCAGTCGTTGCGCAAAGATCTCCCCATGAACAGCGCAGACCTGCGTGACCCGCGTGGATAACCAGACCAAGGCCGAAAACGACGGCCTAGAACACCCGTGGTGAGAACCTCCGGTCCGGACCTAGTCGTCTTCGACGGCTACCGAGGCCGGCACGACGGTGATCGCACTGCAGCCGCCGGCCTAAAAGCACTACTCGGGTGCGAAGATTCCACCTACTGGAACAACTGGTCGGACCGCGGTGACTCCCTCAAAAGACGGTTCGACAGGGCATCGGAATGGCTAGAAGTACGTCTGGGCAACATCAGCGATGTCAATGTGATCGGGCTGTCGATGGGATGC
>JAKUSA010000067.1 GCA_022449565.1 Acidimicrobiales bacterium
CCTAGTCGGGTTCACCCATGACGATGACCCCGGCGTGGGGCAGGCCCTGAGCGTCACACAGGGCCCGGTAGGCGGTCAGGATGGCCTGGGCGTCGACCAGGCCGATCACCTCCCCGTGCTCGTCGATGTTCACATTCGCACCGTAGATGGCGAACCACACGTCGGTTACCCCCTCGTTGTCGTCCGAGACAGTGAGGGTGTGGACCGAGTGAGCCGGCTCGTAGAGGTAGGAACCCCTGGTGTTCACCAGATCGGGGTACTCCCGGTAGTACCAACTGCCCTCCAGTGTGACGGCGAACACCGAACCCGTGTGGTAGTGGGTGGCCACCGTGTAACCCGGTTGGAACCGGATCCGTACCACCCACAGCCCCTGGTTCAGGTCGGCCTGTAGGAGTTGCAGGAGACTCCCGTCGCCGATGTCCACCCACGGAAGGTCGGACTCGCCGATATGGACAGCCTCGGTCAGAGCCCGTGTCGGGACCAGCCCGCCCTCCTGGACCATGTCACCCACCGTGCCCATTGGTTCTCCTCTCAGTCGTTACGGCCGGTCGCCGAACTCGGGACGTTCGGTTCTGGTCCGCTTGAGTTCCCAGAAGCCGGGGACCGCCATCACCGCGGTGAGGCCGTCCCAGAGTTGCAGTGAAAGATCGCGATCGGGTACCCGTGTGATGACCGGGCCGAATATCCCAACTCTGACGCCAGCCGCGTTGTCGAAGGCGATGATCGGTGTGCCGATGTCATCACCGGCCAACTCAAGGCCGGCGTCCATACGAGTCCGGATCTCGTCGTCCCAGGCCTGGTCGTCGTAGGCCTCGGAGTGCGACCCATCGAGGCCGGCTGATGAGAGAGCATCGACCACCGGGAAGCCCATCAACTCCCGGTCGTGGTGGATGCGGCGGCCGAACTCCCAGTAGAGGGCGAACACACCGTCGTTGCCGTCGGTGGCGCGCACTGACTCGAGGACCCTAAGCAGGTCGTGGGTTCGCTTGTAGACGGGGTAGCGGTCCGAGGCCGGGTCAGGGTCGTTCTTGAGGAGCAAACTGATCGGCTCCCAGGTGACCTCCAGGTCGCGTTCGGGCTGGACCTCGTCGACGACCCACCTGGCCGTCACCCAGCACCACGGTCAGATCGGGTCGACCCAGAAACTGATCTCCACGTTCCCGACCCGTCCAGTCCTGCCGACCGCCGGCTCAGCCCAGCGGAAGGTTGATCTGTTTGGCCTCGACGAACTCCGAGAGCCCGAAGCGACCCAGTTCCCGCCCGTTGCCGGACTTCTTGTATCCACCAAACGGGGCGTCGGTGTTGAGGAACGAGCCGTTCATGTCCACTTCCCCGGTTCGGAGCTGTTTGGCCACCGCCAGGGCCCGGTCGTTGTCCGAACTCCACACCCCTCCGGACAGCCCGTAGTCGGAGTCGTTGGCGATCCGGATGGCGTCCTCCTCGCTGTCGTAGCCGATGATCGACAACACCGGGCCGAAGATCTCGTCGCGGGCGATCGACATCGAGTTGTCAACGTTGGCAAACACAGTCGGCTTCACGTAGTAGCCGGCGTCTAGGCCTTCCGGCTTGCCTGTGCCGCCGGTCACCAGGGTGGCCCCTTCGTCAATGCCGGCCTGGATGTAGCTCTGAACCCGGTCCCACTGGGTCTGCGAGACGAGGGGGCCCAGCCGCGAGCCCTCATCGTCGGCCGGGCCGACGGTGAAGCCGGCCGCGGCCTGGGCGGCCAGCTCAGCGGCCTCGTCCATTCGGTCGGCGGGGACCAGGAGGCGGGTCAGGGCACTGCACGTTTGGCCCGAGTTGAGGTAGCAGGCGCCGACCGCCGAGGGGATGGCCGCCGCGAAGTCGGCGTCATCGAGGACGATGTTGGCCGATTTGCCCCCCAACTCCTGGTGGACACGGGTCACGTTGGCGGCCGCTACCTCGGCCACTCGAGTTCCGGCCCGGGTAGAACCGGTGAACGACACCATGTCCACGTCAGGGTGAGCGGCGATGGCTTCACCGACCACCGGGCCGACCCCCGACACCAGGTTGAACACACCGGCCGGGAAGCCGAGTTCGTCGATGATGTCAGCCAATACGAAGGCGTTGAGCGGTGCCACCTCGCTGGGCTTGAGGACCACCGTGCATCCCACAGCCATCGCCGGGGCGATCTTGGCCATGATCTGGTGAAGCGGGTAGTTCCACGGGGTGATGCAACCGACCACACCCACCGGCTCGCGGGTGACTAGCGAACGGCCGAGCGTTTCCTCGAACGGGAACTCGCGGGCAGTGGCCGGCACGCTGGCCGTCGTCCCGGCCGGCAGGCCGGCCTGGATCATCACCGCCATCTTTCCGGGCATGCCGACCTCCCGGGAGATCAACTCGCCGATCTCCTCGCTTCGGGCGCCCAACTGGCCGGCCAACTTCTCGATGTAGCCGAGTCGTTCCTCGAGCGGAGTGGCCGCCCAGCCGGAGAAGGCCTCCCGGGCCGCGGCAACCGCGGCGTCGACATCAGCGCCCACCCCGTCGGGTACCGAGCCGATGACCTCCTCGTTCGACGGGTTGACGACGTCGATGCTGCCGTCACCGGCCGAATCCACCCAGTTGCCACCCACATAGATCTGTTGCCGTGCGCTCATCTTCTCTGCCCCTCCTCGTCCTTGCTTACCGGGTCGAACCCGCCACGATGATGCGCCACCAGCGCCCGCCGCGCCAACGGCAGCCACCTGTCACGGTCGGTCGTAGGGCGCGGTGTCGATTTCAGGGTCGAGCCGGTGGTAATCGGAGGCATCAGCGCCGAAGATCGCCAACGTGGTGGCCAGTCCGGTCGGGGGGTCGAGCGACCCGGCGGTGATCGACGTGGTGTCTGGCTTGTCGTGGGCTTCCCAGAACAAGCTCGACCCGCACGCCGAGCAAAACCCGTAGCGAACCGTCGGGGTGCGTTGCCACCAAGCCAGGGTGTCGTCGGATTCGATGACCAAGTCACCGATCGCCGCGGCAGTGCCGGTCATGAAGTGGCCAGTGAACCGGCGGCACGGCTCGCAGTGGCAGTTGATGACATCGCGCAACTCCCCGACCACTCGGTAGCGGACGCTGCCGCAGGCGCAGCCCCCGGTCGCACGAGCCGCTGGTTCCTCGGAATGCGTGGGGTCAGTATCCACGTCGGCCTCAGGTCCGGAAACCGGTGCGCAGCGTCTCGAGGCCCCCGTCGACCGCGATCACCTGACCGTTGACGTACCGGGCGGCCGCCGAGGCCAGGAACACGGCCATCGCTGCGATGTCGCGACCGTCGACGAAGGTCCGCATCGACACCTGGTCCTGGTAGCGGCTGCGAACCTCCGACTGACCCACCCCAAGGGCCGCCGCCTCGGCAGCCACCACCCGGTCCATGCGATCGCCACCCACCGAACCGGGACAGATGGTGTTGGTACGGATACCGAATTCGCCCAACTCCATGGCCAGGGTGGCCCCCAGACCGACCACCGCCCACTTGGACACGGCATACGGGGCCCGTAGCGGGTAGCCGACCTGCCCGGCTGTTGACGAGGTGTTTATGATCGACCCACCACCAGCTTCTCGCATCAGCGGCACGGCCCGACGACAGCACAAGAACATGGACCGGACGTTGACGGCCATCGTCTCGTCCCAGTCGGCGACTTCTAGCTCCTCGATCGGCCCAGTGGGTCCGGAGATGCCGACGTTGTTACACAACACGTCTACGCCTCCCATGCCGACTGCCGCCTCCTCGAAGAGCTGGTCAACGTCGGTTTGGTCGGCCACGTCAGCCCCGGTGAACCCGACCCCGTCGGGCAGTCCGTCACCCCGTCCGGGCAGGTCAGCGACGTGCACAGTGGCACCGGCCGCGCAGAAGGCGTCCACCATGGCCCGGCCGATTCCGGCCGCCCCCGCGGTGACGACCACCCGTCGGCCCTCGCAGGACCACGAATCCATGATGTCCGATCCGGCCACGGCCGCGGAACCTAGCCGCGGCGGCGAGGCCGGGAAGGCGGGATCACCCCGAAGAGAGGGTGGGTCCCGCCGGTGGGTGCCTTGTCCGGGGGCCGTTGAGCATCGTCCCGATCGGCGTGTAACGCACGAAGGCCCTGTAGGTAGCAAGCAGCAGTGCACTCACTGCCGCGCAGACCAGAACAAACTTGGGAATGGCCGGCACGCTCCAGTCGCGGACCAGCCACTGGGCCGCCATGATCAGCGGCAGGTGGACGACGTACATCCAGTAGGAGGCGTCGGACAGGTAACGGACCCCTCGACGTTCTGTGGCGAACACCCTGCGAAACAGGCCGATCAGTCCGAAGGACATGCCCCACACGAAGACGACCTGCAGAAGGCACGCCGCCCACCATTGGCCGCCCTCGTAGGTGAAACCGAGTCCGACGGGGAGCACAAGGATAAGCGTCACCGGTAGAACGATCGGCCAGCGTCGACCGATCCGGTCGATCAATGGTTCTCCGTCGTCAGTGGTGGTGTCGTGGGTTAGGGCTCCGAAGGCGAAGAACGCCGCGTAGTAGGCAAGGACGTGTGCGGTCGGGAGCAGCCCGGTCGACGTATCAGGCCCGAAGGTCGGCCAGTCGCCGCCCCCGCCCATGGCCAACTGCAGCGGGTAGGTCACGGGGACCAACAACCAGAGCAGTCGACGGCGAACAGCGGGGTTGCCGATTAGCTGCCCGGCCCGGGCGACAAGCGGTGCGAGGAGGGCGAACCCGGCGACCAGCCAGCAGAGGAACCACAGGAACCACAAGTGGTGGAACTGATCCACCCACGATTCGAGCCCTATGTCGTCTTCGGCCGAGCTGCGCTCCGCCTCGCCAGCTTTGGAGTCGGCTCCCACCCCGAACCAGGAAAGGTCCTCCCACTGTGGTTCCTCGGACCAGCGCAGATCGGCGGCGCCATAGGCCACCAACAGATCGGCGCTGTCCGCGCTGCCCGCCCACACCGCGAGCACCAGTGGGGTTTCGCCTTTGATGGTTAGCGGCTCAGGATCAGCGCCGGCCGCCAGAAGCGAATCCACACTGGACGGCTGATCCATGACAGCTGCCAGGTGGAGAGGAGTCCAGTCGTCGTCACCCCGGGTGTTGACATCGGCTCCGGCTTCGATGGCCTGGTCCACCCCACCGGGCTGATTGAGGAAGATCGGTGTCCAGATGTCACCCCGGCTTCCGGCCTCCAAGGCGGCAGACACCTCCCACCTGCCATCACCACCAATGACGGTGGCAGTCACTGGCGTAGCCGACTCGAAGGCCCGTTCCGACACCCAGTCGATGGCCGGAACAACAGTGATCATCCCGAGGGCCAGAGGCAGGCCGATGCGTCGCACCCGGTGCCAGACCAGGGCGCCCAACCCCCGACGACGCCAGAGCATCGTGGTGAAAAACCCGCTGAGCAGGAAGAACAACGGCATCCGGAAACCATGCACCGCCACGACGAACTCATCGAACGGCCCATCAAAGCTGGCATGACGATCCTGAACGGGCCAGAACAGAGGGAAAAAAGCCAGCGCGGCATGCAGCCCGATGCCGAGAAGCATGGCGAAACCCCGAAGGGCATCCAGATCGTGCCAGCGCCGGGCCGGGGCTTCGACGGTGGTCGTGGTGCTCTGGGAGACTTCGGGGGCCATTCTGGAGCCGGGTCGGCTAGTTGCTGATTATGTCGAGGAACGCCATGCCCTTGCTGCCGCCGTGCATCCGGTAGAACTCGGTGTAGCCGCAATTCGAGCAGGCCAGATAAGCGAACTTCTGGTTCTGGAGGTTGAGGAACCGGGAAAAGCCCGATCCCGTGGTGCGGATCTCGCCGGTCTCTGCTTCACGGTGCTTGCACTTTGGACACTCGTAGTTCGCTAGCAAGTTCGTACTTGTCGATTCAGCCATTTCATCCTCCTAATCGTCCGTCGGGTCTGCGAGAACGCCTGGTTTAGCTAGACGGGCCAGTATCCGTCGGCCCTTGCCGGATGCCAGATGACAAGGGTGGCGGGGTCCTTGGCGAGTATCCGCTTGGGCGTCCACTAGTAGATTCTGCCCCATTGGACGGCGCCGGTCCGTCGACCGGAAGGGGGTAGCGGTGACCCAGTCGGTGGGCGAGCAGCGGGGTGGCTACCGGCCGCCGGACCCCGTCGAAGTGCCGCCCCTCTACGCTTGGCCGCCCAGACCGACCGCCGCTCTGCGGTGGCTGTTGTTCGACCTGTGGTTCCCCTGGGGGTTCCTCTACGTGGTGTTGGCCATCGTGGTCTGGAACCACCTGACTCCCGGTTTGGAGCGGATGGCCACCCTCGAAGTGGGCTGGGTGACCCTGGTCTGGTTGCGCAACGCGGCCCTTCTCGGGTTGCTGGCTGGCGGCCTCCACTGGTGGCTCTACGTCCGGCGGACTCAGGGTTCGGACTACAAGTACGTCGACCGGTGGCCGGCGACCGACTCGGACCGGTTCCTGTGGCGACACCAGGTTCGCGACAACATGTTCTGGAGTCTGGCCAGCGGGGTGACCGTCTGGTCGCTCTACGAGGCCCTCACCTTGTGGGCGTGGGCCTCAGGTCGTATCCGCGGGGTTGTCTGGAGCGAGGCCCCCGTTTACCTGGCGGTTATGACCCTCCTGACCTTCTTCTGGTCAACCACCCACTTCTGGTTGAACCACCGCCTCCTCCACTGGCCGCCCCTCTACCGCACCGCCCACGAACTTCACCATCGCAACGTGAACACCGGGCCGTGGACCGGCATCTCCATGCACCCGATCGAACACGTCATCTATTTCTCGATGTTTCTGCTGTGGTGGGTGGTGCCGGTCCACCCGACGGTGATCATCCTCTCCGGATTTTTCAACGGCCTCAGCCCGGTGGTTACCCACTCCGGTTTCGACCAACTCGCGTTGGGCCGACGAGCCCGGGTTACGGTCGGTGACCTGTTCCACCACCTCCACCACCGCCATTTCGAGGTCAATTACGGCAACACCCCGTCGCCGATCGACGCGCTGGCCGGAACCTGGCATGACGGCACCGACGAGGCCCAGGAGGCGTTGCGCCACCGCCGTCGGGCTGACCAGACGTGACCGACGGCTCCCTAGGAGGAACGAGATGAGTGAAATGGGAGCCCTGGAGGGCGTCCGGGTCGTGGACGCGGGGCTGCTAGTCCAGGGCCCGCAGGCCGCCCTCATGCTCGCCGACTTCGGCGCTGACGTCATCAAGGTCGAACTACCCGGATTCGGCGACCAGGCCCGTTGGATCCCGCTCTCGGCGAACGACCTCCGTACTCCCTACTACGAGGCCTGTAACCGGGGGAAGCGCAGCGTCACCATCGACCTCCGGGTGCCCGAGGGGCGAGAAGCCTTTCTCGACCTGGTCGACACGGCCGATGTGGTGATCTCCAACTTCAAACCCGGCACGCTTGACGACTGGGGCCTGGGCTACGACGTGGTCGCTGAGAGGAACCCACGAGTGGTCTACGCCACCGGGTCCACCTTCGGTCCCGAGGGTCCCGACGCCACCCTGGAGGGTGCCGACTTGGCCGGCCAGGCGGCCGGCGGGCTGATCAGCACCACCGGCATCGACGGGGGTCCTCTGACCCCGGTGGGGGTGACCATTGCTGACCACACGGCCAGCCAGAACATGGTCGCCGGAATCCTGGCCGCCCTGCTGGCCCGGGAACGCACCGGTCAGGGCCAGCAGGTCGATGTGTCGCTGCTCGGAGGCCAGGTCTATGCCCAAGCCTCGGAATACACGGCCTTTCTGATGACCGGTCAGGTCCCGGGCCGGGCTAACCGGGGCCACCCCCTGCTTCCTATGGCCTACGGAATCTTGCCAACTGCGGACGGCTACCTGGCCCTGGTCGGCGTGCTACCGGACAGGCGGGAGGCCTTCTACTCCGCCGTGGGCTGCCCTGAACTGGCCGAGGACCCCCGGTTCCAGGGGATGATGTTCACCACTGAGGCGCGCCTGGAACTCTTCGAACTCCTCGCCGAGTACTTCCCCCGCGCCACAACCGACCAATGGGTCGAGCGCCTCAGGGCCATTGGTGTCCGTTGCGCACCGGTGGACGACTACGCCCGGGCCTCCGAGAACCCCCAGGTCACCATCAACGGCTACCTCACCGAGGTCGACCACCCGGCCGGGGGCACCGCCCGGGTGGTGGGCTCGCCCATCCGGCTGTCCGACACCCCAGCACGACCGTCGGCCGCAGCCCCCGAGTTGGGCCAGCACACCGAGGAGGTCCTTCTCGAGTTGGGCTACGACTGGGACCGCATCGCTGCCCTCCGGGAAGCCGGCGCCATCTAAGCGCCCCCGGCCGCCGCTGGGCCATCATCTGCCCATGCCCTCCTTCCGTCCCGACCAGGCAGGACCGGCCTTCGCCGGGTTCATCACCGAGCGCCACCTGGCCGTCCTCACTCTCGTGCGGCCCAACGGCCGGCCACATACCACCCCGGTCGGCTTCACCTGGGATCAGGCCACAGGGCTGGCCCGGGTGATCACCTGGTCGGGGAGCACGAAGTCCCGGCTCCTGGAAGCCGGAGAACTCGCCGGCACCATCTGCCAGGTCGACGGCGGACGCTGGGTGACGCTGGACGGCCCCTGCTCGGTGACCGGCGAACCAGTCGTCTGCGCCGACGCGGTGGCCCGATACGCAGCCCGCTACACGCAACCGAAGGACCGCGGACCAGAACGCCGAGTGATCACCATGGTCGTAGAACGCATCCTGGCCAGCGGAGGCCTCAGCCCCTGAACCCGACCGGCCTGGTACCCACCAGAACCGTCATTGGAAGGGCCTGGTCTGATCGGCGTGGCTCCCCACTTGCCGGGCCTCAGGTTGTCACCGCGCCGACAGCCCTTTCTACGCTGGGCTCATGGAAGGGCATGAGGCCGAGACCCGCAGCGTCTCGGCCTCGGTCACCGTGTCGGCCTCCCCGGCCGAGGTCTTCGATCTCCTCCGGCGACCAGAACGGCATGGCGAGTTCGACGGCAGCGGCACAGTGAAATCCGTGGTTAACGGCCCCGAGGTGCTGGAAGAGGGCTCGACCTTCACCATGTCCATGCACATGGGACTCCCCTACCGCATCCGCAACCGGGTCGTGGAATTCGAGGCGGACCGGCGGATCGCCTGGCGGCACTTCGGCAGGCACCGCTGGCGGTATGAACTCGAAGAAGTCGAGGCGGGTTGCCGGGTGACCGAGACGTTTGACTACTCGGCCGGGCCCCTGTGGTTCTACCGCCGGGCCAACATCCCCACCCGCAACCTGGCCAGCATCGAGGCGACCCTCCAACGGCTGGCTGCCATCTTCACCACGGCCAATGATGGCGACAACAGCCGGGAATAGGCGTGGCGGAGAGCTGCACTGCGTAGCGGCCGGTCAGAAGTCACAGGTTGCGCTGCACTGTCGGGTCGCGACTCTCCGGGCGGGCCCACAGGGCGGCGGCCATGGCGAGGGCGCCGTAGAGGAGGTAGCCGACAGTCATAGGGGTGACCGTGGTCGAGATTCGGGCATCGACCAGGGCGGCCAGGACCGCCGAGCCAGCTA
>JAKUSA010000068.1 GCA_022449565.1 Acidimicrobiales bacterium
CACCGGTTCGCCACCAGCAGTCCGAGATCCAGGGCGGAGCGCACGGCCGATGAGGCAGTGTGGCCCAGCCCACAGATCGAGGCGTCGCCCATCACCGCGGCCAGGTCGTCGAACAGCGGCCGTTCGTCGCCCGACGATGTGCCGTCGGACAGCCTGATCAGCAGTTCTTCCTGGCGGAGGGTGCCCACCCGGCACGGTACGCACTGCCCGCAGGACTCATCGCGGAAGAACGCAGCGATGCGCCGCACCGTGTCGGCCAGGTCGTCATGGTCGCTGAAGGCCATGACGACCCCGGAGCCCAATGACACCCCGGCCTCTCGGGTGGCTTCGAAGGTGAGGGGGAGGTCGATGGAGTCGGGGCCGACGAAGCTGCCGGCCGCGCCACCCAACAGCACCGCGGCGAGGCTTCCGGTCCCAAAGAAGCCGCCGGCCGCCTCGAGTACCTCGCCGAGGGTCACCCCGAACTCGAATTCGTAGAGCCCTGGGGTGGCGACTCGGCCGCTGACGCAGAACAGTCGGGTTCCCGACGATCCTTCGGTGCCCTCGTCGGCGAAGGCCCCCCCGCCGTTAAGGACGATGCGGGGCACGTTGGCCAGCGTCTCCACGTTGTTGACCACCGTCGGTTCGTCGAACAGGCCGTGGGTGGTGGGGAACGGTGGCTTGTTGCGGGGTTCGCCCCGGTATCCCTCGATGGAGTTGAACAGGGCGGTCTCCTCGCCGCAGATGTAGGCGCCAGCGCCGTTGCGCAGTTCGATGTCGAAGGTCCGGCCGGATCCGGCGGCGTCGCCGCCGAGCAGACCGGCCCGTCGGGCCGTGTCGATTGCTGTGGACAGGCGCGCGGTGGCCACCGGGTACTCGCCCCGGACGTAAAGCCATCCCCTCTCGGCGCCGACGGCCAGGCCGGCGATGGTCATGGCCTCAACGATGGCGAAGGGGTCGCCTTCCATCAGTACCCGGTCCTTAAAGGTGCCCGGTTCGGACTCGTCGGCGTTGCACACCAGGTGGTGGGGTCGCCCCTCTTGGTCGGCCACGGCCCTCCATTTGACGCCGGTGGGGAAGGCGGCTCCGCCCCGCCCCAACAGTCCGGAGGCGGTGACCTCGGCGATGACCCGGTCGTCTCCCATCGCTAGCGCGGCCTCAAGGGCCCGGTAGCCACCGTGGGCCCGGTAGTCGTCGAGGCTCGTCGGGTCGACCACCCCGACCCGGGCCAGCAGCTGCAGTCGGTCTGAGCCGGCCTGGGGCACCGCCACCGGTGCCACGGGGCCACCGGTGGCCATCGCTTCTTTGACGGTCGTGGGGTCGGCGTCCACCACGGTGAGGTCGGTGGCTCCGATGCGTTGGATGAGCACCGCGGGCCCGCGTTCGCACTGGCCGAGACACGGGCTGGGCCGCGCGTCGTGCCCGGCAGCGGTCAGGGAGTCGACCAGTTCGGGACCTCCGGCCAGTCGACACGCCACGTCGTCGCACACGTGGAGCACCATCTCGGCCTCGGGTGGTTCACCGGCCAACAGGTGGTAGAAGGTGGCCACTCCGTAGGCCTCGGCCGGCGGCACCTCCAGGACCCGGCAGACGTGGTCGAGGCCACCCGGGCTGATCCACCCGGCGGCCCGCTGGAGGGCGTGAAGGGCCGGGAGCAGAAGGTGACGACGCTCCCGGGTCCGTTGCCGACCGGCGTAGACGAGGCGTTCTGACACCTCCACGGTGACCGGGCCCAGCCCGGCCACCGCCTCGTCTACGGCGACCCGCTCGGCCTCGGTGGGTGCGGCTGTGCCGAACCTGAGGTCAGGCACCGACGAGCTTCTCCACCCGGATGGCGGCCGCCTTGAACTCGGAGGTGCCCGACTTGGGGTCCCAGGCGTCGTTGGTCAACTGGTTGACGTCAGCCAGCTCGGGGAAGTGGAAGGTGGTGAAAGCCAGGCCGACCGGCAGGTGGGGGTCGACGGCGACGGTCATCTCGATCGTTCCGCGCCGGGACGAAACCCGGACCCGGTCCCCGGCGGCCACCCCGAGGGCTACCGCGTCGGTCGAGGACAAGTCGAGGGCCTGGCCGCTGCGGATCGGCGAGTCGTAGGTGTCGGTCTGCACGCCAGTGTTGTACGAGTCCAGGGCCCGACCGGTAGTGAGACGCAGCGGGTACTGGTCGTCGAGTGCCTCGGCCGGGGGGCGGTCGTCGACACAGGAGAACGGGGCGAGCCGCCCACCAGCCGGCCGCTCCCAGAGGCGACCGTGGAGGAAGGGGCTGCCCGGGTGGTCCTCGTCGGGGCACGGCCACTGGATGCCTCCTTCGGCCTCGATGCGCTCCCAGGACATTCCGGCGTGCATCGGGGAAACAGTGCGCAACTCCTCCCAGAGGTCCTCGGCGGTTGGCCGACCCCAGCGGTCGTCACCCAGGCGTTCGGCCAGGTCAGCGAAGATATCGATCTCCTGGCGAGCCCCACCGGGCGGTGGCACCGCGGCCCGGGTGCGTTGCACTCGGCGTTCGCTGTTGGTCACGGTGCCGTCGGATTCGGCCCACCCCAGCGCGGCGGGTAGCACCACGTCAGCCATCTTGGCGGTCCGGGTCATGAAGACGTCCTGGACTACGAGGGTGTCAAGTGTCCCTAGGGCCTTTCGGGCATGGTTAACGTCGGCCTCGGAGTCGGCCGGGTTCTCACCGATCACGTAGAGGGCCCGCAGGTCTCCGCGACCCATGGCCTCGAACATCTCGGTTAGGTGCCAGCCGTTCCGGGCTGGTATCTCGCAGCCCCAGGCGGCCTCGAACTTGGCCCGGATCTCGTCGTCGGCCACATCCTGGAAGCCGGTCAGCTTGTTGGGCAGGGCTCCCATGTCGCCACCGCCCTGCACGTTGTTTTGGCCCCTTAGGGGAACCAGCCCCGAGCCCCAGCGGCCCACGTGGCCGGTTAGGAGAGCCAGGTTGCAGAGCGAGAGCACGTTGTCGACCGCGGTGTGGTGCTCGGTGATTCCTAGGGTCCACATGATCTGAGCGCAGGGGGCGGTCGCATAGCTGTGAGCAAGGTCGCGGATCGCCTCTGTGGGGACGCCGGTGACCTCGGCGGTGCGCTCGAGGGTCCACGGTTCGACGTGGGTGGCGAAGTCCTGATAGCCGGTAGTCGCGTTGTCGACAAACTCCCGGTTCTCAAGCCCGGCGTTGATGATCTCCCGGGCCACGCCGTTGGCCAGGGCGATGTCGGTGCCCACGTTGATACCCAGCCAAGTGTCGGCGAACCTTGCTGAGTCGGTGCGACGTGGGTCCACTACCCACATGCGGGCGCCGTTTTCGACGCCCCTCAGCACGTGGTGGAAGAAGATGGGGTGTGCCGCTCGCGCGTTGGAGCCCCACAGGACGATGGCGTCGGCTTCCTCGACCTCACGGTACGAGGAAGTGCCTCCCCCTGCTCCGAAGACCGTCGCCAGACCGACGACGCTGGGAGCGTGTCAAGTCCTATTACAGCTGTCGATGTTGTTGGACCCGATGACCCGACGGGCGAACCGCTGGGCGGAGTAGTTCACCTCGTTGGTGGTCTTGGAGCAGCTGAACATCCCGAAGGCCGTCGGCCCGTGGGCGTCGACCACCGAGCGGAATCCCTCGGCGGCCCGGTCCAGGGCCTCGTCCCATGATGCTTCTCGCAGCTGCCCGTTCTCTCGGACCATCGGCGTCGTCAGACGCTGGCTCATATGCTTCTCCACTCTCCTTACAGGATGGACGAACCGTAGTGGATGCCTGTCCCGCCACCTACCCCTTCCGAGGGCCCGTCGGCGACCGGCAGCGATCAATCGAGGCGGAGGGTCTTGCGGGCCTCGGCAGGCGACTGCACTGAGGCGCCGACCAGTTCGACGATGCGCGCCGCCTTCTCCACCAGTTGAGCGTTAGTGGCCAGTACCCCCCGTTCCAGGTAGAGGTTGTCCTCCAGGCCGACCCGTACGTGGCCGCCCAGCATCACCGACTGGGCCACCATGGGCATCTGCATGGCGCCAAGGCCGAAAGAGGTGAACTCGGCTTCGGCGGGCAGCCGGTGGACCATCGCCTGGAGGATTCCGATGTCCATCGGTGTCCCGTAGGGTATGGAGAGGCACAACTGCAGCCAGTACGGCGGGTCCACCAAGCCCTCGGCGATCATCGTTTCGGCGAACCACAGGTTTCCGGTGTCGAACACCTCCAGTTCGGGTCGAACACCCCACTCCCGGACTTTTCCGGCCATGGTCCGGAGCATCTCCGGAGTGGACACGTACACCTCGTTGTGGTCGCCGAAGTTCAGCGACCCGCAGTCCAGCGAGCAGATGTCGGGCCGGATGGCCTCGACATGGGCCAGTCGCTCCAGGCCGCCGACCAGATCGGTGCCCTCCCGGAAGGCCAGCGGGTCGTCGTCGGGGCCCATGACCAGGTCCCCGCCCATGCCCGCCGTGAGGTTGATGACCACCTGGTCGTCCTGATCGCGGATGCGGTCCACCACTTCCCGATAGTGGTCGACGGTGCGGGTCCCCCGGCCCGTTCCGGTGTCGCGGACGTGGCAATGGACGATGGCGGCCCCCGCCCGGGCCGCCTCGAGCGCCGAAGTGGCGATCTCAGCTGGGGTAACGGGGACGTGTTCGCTACGGCCTGCCGTGTCGCCGGCCCCGGTCACCGCGCACGTGATTATGGCGTTCCGGTTCATTGGTGGACCGATCCTGACTGGTGGCCCCGGGACCCGTCCTGGGGCGCCCGCCGCGGCAGGCCTGAGGAGGCTAGCCGTTCGGGTCCCGGCCAGAGGAAGCCCGTCGGTCAGCATTTTCGGTCCGGAAGGTGTTCACTGACGGGCATGGTCGGAGGGTGCCGGACCGGAGGTCGACGGTGAGCCGGGGCAGGACCGCTCGGGTGTTCACCCTTCGGATCGTCGGCGCGGAGAGCGCCCGGGTGCCCGACGAGTTGATCGTCGAGGAGCCGATGTCGATCCGGGTCGACGGGGAGCTGGTAGCCACCACAATGCGCACCCCGGGCAACGACTTCGAGTTGGCCGCCGGATTCTGCGTGACCGAGGGGCTGCTTGGCGACGCCGAGGTGCGAACCATCCGCTACTGCGGTCAGGGACCGGCCTCCGAAGCCGAGTTCAACGATGTGACTGTGGACACCGACGGGACTGCGCCGGTTCCCATTCCCCGCCTGGGCCCCGCCTCCTCGTCGTGCGGGATCTGCGGGACAGTGGCCATCGAAGGGCTCCTAGAACGCCTGGTGCCGCTGGACGTCGAGCCGTTTGACCCGGAGGTGCTGGTCGGGGTGACCGAGCAGGTCGACGGCCGTCAGGACCTGTTCGGGGCCACCGGTGCCGTCCACGCCGCAGCGGCCTTCGACAGGTCCGGGGAACCGATGATCGTGCGGGAGGACATCGGCCGGCACAACGCGGTGGACAAGGTGGTAGGCCGCCTACACCTCGACGGGGGGCTGCCGGCCTGCGACCTGGGCTTGTGGGTCAGTGGTCGGGCCTCCTTCGAGATGGCCCAGAAGGCGTGGGCTGCCGGGTTCGCCGCCCTGGTGGCGGTTAGCGGCCCGTCGGCGCTGGCCGTGGAGACGGCCCGTACAGCCGGCCTGCAACTCGCCGGATTCGCACGCGGCGACCGTCTCAACCTCTACACCGGCGACTGACGACCCTAGGCCGGGGGCGCTGGCCGGCGGGGGGCTCCCTAGACTCTGGGCCGATGAGCCGTTCGGTCAGTCCCAGCCAGGGTCTCGGCGTCCTTCACCTGTTCTGTCGGCGGGGTAACGGGTTCGACGCCGACCGGGTACGGGCCGCGATAGCCGACGCGAAAGCCGGCGGTGACCAAGTGATCACCGTGGCCTTGCTGGGTCATAAGGCCGATCTGGCCGTGATGGCCCTGGCCGAGGATCTGTGGAGACTCCGGGACCTACAGGGTGCCCTGGAGGATGCTGGCCTGGACCTGGTGGACAGTTACGTGTCGCTCACCGAGGTCTCCGAGTATGCGGCGGGCGTGCCTGACGAGATGAGACAGGCCCGGCTCCATCCTCAGCTACCACCGGAGGGCAAGCCGGCCTGGTGCTTTTACCCGATGTCCAAGCGGCGGGGGGCCGACGCCAACTGGTACACGCTGGGCTTTGAGGAGCGGTTGGAGTTGATGGGCGAGCACGGTCGATCGGGGCGCTCCTTCGCCGGGCGGGTACTGCAGGTGGTGACCGGTTCCACCGGGATCGACAACTACGAGTGGGGGGTGACCCTGTTCGCCGAGCGGCCCGATGACCTTAAGGAGGTTGTGTACACGATGCGCTTCGACGAGGCATCTGCGGTCTACGCCGAGTTCGGCCCGTTCTGGACCGGCATGGTGGCCGACCTAGACACCGTGCTGGCCCGGGCCGGCCGTCGTTGAAGATGCCGACCTCAGACGCTGTGACGCGCCGAGTGGTCGCCTTCGTCCCCGATCTGATGGACCGGTCGCGTTTGAGCGCACCCGGCGTGGAGGTGGCCTTTGTGGACGACCCGGAGGGGTTGGCCGACGCCCACGCCGATCTGGTTGTCGCGGACCTGGCTCGCCCGGGAGCCATCGAGGCCCTAGGCGCGGTGGCTGGCCCGACGGTGGGCTTTGTTGCCCACGTTGATGCGGCCACCATGGCCGCCGCGCTCGCTGCCGGGTGCGACGAGGTCCTGGCCCGGTCCCGGTTCTTCGGGCGGTTTGCCGAACTGGTCGCCGGCCTCGGCCCGCCATCGGGCCGGTAGGGCGCCTACGGTGGGTTCGTGTCCGGATCGGTTCCCGAGCAGCCGTCAGGACGGGACCTGGTGCGCTGGGCGGAAACCCTGGCCGCCATCGCCCGTACCGGCCTGGGTTTCACCAAGGTGCTCTACGAACAGGAGCGCTTCGAGGAGGTCCTGAAGGTGGCGGCGGAGATCCGCCACTCGGCCAGTTCGGGCGACGACGACCTTGACCCGGATGGGAGGGTCGGGGAGTGGCTGGCCATGGTGGGGTCGGGGGTGGCCGGCTACGTCACCCCGAAGGTCACAGTCGGCGCGGTGGTCGGCAACGACGAAGAGGAGCTCCTGCTGGTCCAGCGGGCCGATTCGGGAAGGTGGCTGTATCCGACCGGTTGGGCCGACGTCGGCTATTCGGCCAGCGAGGTGGTGGTCAAGGAGGTGGTCGAGGAGACGGGGATCGTCTGCGAAGTGGTCCAGCCGATCGCCATCCTGGATGGCATGCGACTGGGATTCACCGGCATTCCGCTCTATTCGCTGGTCTTCCACTGTCGGATGACTGGTGGTGAACTGCGGCCCCACCCCCTGGAGTGCAGCGACGTCGGGTTTTTCGCCGAGGGCGACCTTCCCGAGGGGACGGTGGCCCCTGACCAGTGGGCCGACCAGGCCTTCGCGGCGATCAGGGGTGAGCCAGTTGAGGTGAACTTCGACCGGCCGCGTGACCCGGTGTGGCGGGGCCAGCCGGAGGGTGGCCTGGACGGATTCGACCCGACGGTCGACTAGGTCTAGCCGGGCTGGTTACGGAGGAAGTCCTCGACCTCGGTGACCAGCAGTCCCGGGTCCTCGGGAACCTCCTCGTCGGACCGGGAACCCTCATCGAATCCGTCGCCGTTGTCGCCGTTGTCGAAGTCCACCTCTAGCTGTTCGACGTATTCGGCGGTGCTCTCGTCCTCAGCCACCAGTTCGGTGACCTGCCGTTCGTAGGCCGCGGCGGCGATCTCCAGATCGGTACAGGGAACATGTACGTCAAGCACCTGGCAGAGCTTTTCGACCAGGGCCAGCGCTGCCTTGGGAGAGGGGGAGCCTGAGACGTAGGCAGGCACACCGGCCCAGAATGAGGCCCCGGGCACGCCGGCCTCCCGGAGGGCCGAACTGAGCACACCGACGATCCCGGTGGGTCCTTCGTAGGAGGAGGGCGACAGGTCGAGCCGGACGCCGAGGGCGGGGTCGTCGGTGGCGCCGTACACCTTGACCGGGCGGCTGTGGGGGACATCGGTAAGGAGTGCCCCGAGGGTTACCACCATGCGGGCCTGGACCTTCTCGGCGGCCGCCAGCACGTGGTCGGTGAAAGTACGCCACCGCAACTGTGGCTCGTGGCCGACCAGGCTGACCAGGTCGTGTGAGGCCGACGGCAGGCGGGCTGCGTAGACAGTGGTGGCTGGCCAGACGATGTGGCGGTGATGGTCCTCGAGGTGGACCATCGGTCGGGAGACGGTGAAGTCGAAGAATTCCTCGGCTTCGATAGTTCCTACCTCGGCCGATTGGAAGTGGTCGCGCACGTAGCGGGCCGCGGTGCTGGCCGCTTCGCCGGCGTCGTTCCATCCCTCGAAGGCAGTGACCAGGATGGGCCCCTCGATCTCGGCTAGTGGCCCTTCGTTGGTCCAGCGGAGGTGCGGGGCGGAGCCTGGGGACATCGGTTCGGAGGCTAGCGGCGACTTGTCGAACGCGCGCCCGGGCGGCGGGGTCCCTCCTACACTCGAGACCGATGGGAACTGGGAGCATTGAGGTCACGGAGGCCACCGTGGTCGACGATGACCTGGTGGGTGCCATGGCCCGATTGGTTTCCCAACTTTCGAGCTCTGGCTCACCGCCCGATGCTGAGGCCCTGGAGGCCATCGTGGCCTCTGACTCAGTGGTCCTTCTGGTTGCCGTTTCCGAGGGTGTCATCGTCGGGGCTCTAGCCCTGGTCCTGTTCCGGATTCCGACTGGGTTGCGGGCCTGGATCGAGGATGTGGTCGTCGATGAGGCGGCCCGCGGTCGCGGCGTTGGTGAGGCCCTCAACCGGGCGGCCATTGAGCGGGCTCGGGCCGCGGGTGCCCGGACAGTGGACCTGACGTCACGGCCGAGCAGGGAGGCGGCTAACCGTCTCTATAGCCGTCTCGGGTTCGTAGAGCGGGAGACAAACGTGTACCGCAGGGTTATCGACTGACCACCGACCGTCCCACCGTGGGCCACCCGTGATCGGGTCAGCGACCCTGCCAGCGTGGCTCCCGTTTCTCGGTGAACGCGCGGGGCCCCTCCTGCGCGTCGTCCGACGCCAGCATACGTTCGTAGACCACGAGGTCTCCGGAGCGCAGATGGGCAAACGCCTCATCCAGCGGCCGGCCCCGGGTGGCTCGGTTGACGGCCATGATCGCCTCGACAGCGAGCGGTGCCGCCGCGGCGATCCGGCGGGCCAGGGCCCACGCCTCGTCTATTAAATCCCCAGGCGCCACGACCCGGTTGACGAGCCCCCACCGTTCCGCCTCTTCGGCGTTCAGCCGTCGGCCACCGTAGAGCACTTCGTTGGCCACCACAGGCGGGAGCACTCGAGGAAGTCGAACGGCTCCGGCGGCGGGAATGATGCCGAGCCCGGTCTCGGGGAGAAAGAACTCGGCATGGTCGACGGCCACCACGAACTCGGCG
>JAKUSA010000069.1 GCA_022449565.1 Acidimicrobiales bacterium
GAGCCTTGAGGAGACGGTCCTCGCCAACAACCTAGAAGCCGCCGAGGAGGTAGCTCGCCAACTTCGGCTGCGGGACATCGGTGGGATAATCGTGATCGACTTCGTAGACATGGACGTGGCGAAGAACCGGGAAAAGGTAGCTGGCGCACTGCGCGAGGCCCTGTCTCGCGACAAGACCCGGACCCAGGTGTTCGACATCTCGGAACTGGGGCTCGTCGAGATGACCCGGAAGCGGATCGGTGAAGGGCTTCTTGAGTCCTTCTCCTCAGAGTGCGAGGACTGCGAAGGCTGGGGCCGCCAACTCGACGAGAGTCTGCTAGCTGGCGCCGGCGGTGTTGGACGGCGATGAGCAGCGCAACCCGCACACCGGTTGGGGCCCGGTAGACCCGAGCTACCCTATGGGGTCTATGTACGCAGTAATCGCGACCGGCGGAAAGCAGTATCGAGTCGAGGAGGGCCAGCGAGTCGTCGTGGAACGACTGGCGGAAGGTGCCGCCGACGTCGAATTGGCCCCGGTGATGGTCGTCGACGGAGACGACGTCCGGGCTACCCCTGAGGCTCTGGCCGGCTCGACGGTCACCGCCCGGGTAATTGGCGGGGTCAAGGGCCCGAAGATCAGGGGCTTTACCTATAAGAACAAGAGTAACCAGCGCCGGCGATGGGGACATCGGCAGCACCTGGACGAGATCGAGATCACCCGAATCAAGAAGGGCTGAACGCATGTCCAAAACCAAGGGAGGTGGGTCCAGCCGTAACGGCCGGGACTCTCAAGCCCAGCGGCTGGGAGTGAAGGTCTACGACGGCGGTCGGGTTAGCGCGGGTGGCATCCTCGTTCGCCAACGGGGCACCAAGTTCCACCCGGGAGCCAACGTAGGCCGGGGCGGCGACGACACCCTGTTCGCCACTGCTGACGGAGTGGTGAAATTCGGATTCCGGGGCGGGCGTAAGCTCGTTGACGTGGTCAGCGACCGGTAACCGGGCCAAAACCGGAGCGATCTACGGGGAGGACGATCGGCAGGCGCTCCCCATCCCAGTCCGCGAACTGTAGGGCGGAGCAAAAGGCCACGGGGACACCCTGGGGATGGCCTATGACGCCGGGGTCCGACGGAGCCCCTCAGTAGGATCGCCCCATGTCCCAGTTCGTTGACGAGTGCGCCCTAAACGCCCGGGGCGGCGACGGTGGGGCCGGATCAGTCTCGTTTCGCCGCGAGGCCCGGGTGCCGCGTGGAGGGCCCGACGGCGGCGACGGCGGCGATGGTGGCAACGTCTGGTTGGAAGCCGACCATAACGTGGCGTCCCTACTGGCATTCCGAGACCACCCGCACCGCCGGGCCGGCAACGGTCGCCATGGGTCCGGGGCCAAGCGCCACGGCCGCTCAGCTAAGGACCTGGTAATCAAGGTGCCGGAAGGGACGACCGTCCAGGAACTCCACGGCCAACCGGTCCTCGCCGACCTTCTTGTCCATGGTGACCGGTGGTTAGCTGCCGAGGCGGGCCGAGGCGGCCACGGTAACGCCCGGTTCCTTAGCAACCGACGACGAGCTCCAAGCTTCGCCGAGCAGGGCGAGGACGGCGAGGAGCGCTGGCTGAGGTTGGAACTCCGGCTCATGGCTGACGTAGCCCTTGTGGGATTCCCGAACGCCGGAAAGAGCACACTCATTTCGAGGATCTCCGCGGCTCGCCCGAAAATCGCCGACTACCCGTTTACCACCCTGGAGCCGAACTTGGGCGTGGTGCAGCCCCCGGGACGGCCCGAGTTCACCGTGGCTGACGTGCCGGGGCTGATCGCCGGGGCCAGCGAGGGTCGGGGCCTGGGCCACCGCTTCCTACGTCACGTCGAACGGGCCAGGGCGCTGGTCCTCCTCCTCGACCTGGCCGACATCGCCGAGTACGCGCCCCTAGAACAGCAGGCCATCCTGGAGTCCGAACTAGGGGCCTACCAACCCGAGTTACTAAAACGTCCCCACCTGGTGGTGGGGTCACGAGCCGACGTGGCCGACCCCCAGGTCCACTTCGAAGGCGAGCGAATCTCGGGAATCACCGGAGAGGGACTAGAGGATTTGGTGCACCGCATGGGTGACCTAGTGGCCGAGGCCCGTGGGATGGCCAGGTCAAGGCCGGCGGTCGTCGTCCACCGTCCCGACCCAGTCGACATCGCTGTCGTGCCCGTCGAGGATGGGATCTGGGAGGTGGCTGACCGAAGGGTGGCTCGGACCGCCAATTTGAACGACCTCACCAACCCGGATGCGTTGGACTATCTCCACGAGCGACTCCAGAAGATGGGGGTCGACCGGGCGTTAAGCCGGGCTGGAGTGAGGCCGGGCGATTCGGTCCGGATCGGCCGCCTCGAATTCAACTACGAAGAGGACTGACAGTGGCCGACGGTCGGAACACGGTGGTGGTCAAGGTCGGCTCGTCGTCGATCACCGACGACCGAGGAGACATCCATCGGGAATCGGTGGCCAAACTCTGCGACGAGGTAGCGGCGGTTCGGGCCACCGGACGGCCGGTGGTCGTCGTCACCTCTGGAGCAATCGCCGCTGGCCTGCCCTCGCTTGAACTGGGTGGCGACCGTCGGCCCCGGGACGCGGTAACCCTTCAGGCGGTCTCGGCCGTGGGCCAGGGGTCGCTTATCGGGACCTACAGGGAGGAACTCGGCCGACACGGACTCCTCGCAGGACAGGTGCTCCTTGCCCCCCTCGACTTCTTCGTCCGGGCCCAGTACCTGCACGCCCGTGGCACCCTGGCCAGACTCCTGGAACTGGGCGTCGTACCCGTGGTCAACGAAAACGACGCCATTGCCGACGACGAAATCCGATTCGGCGACAACGACCGGATCGCTGCCCTAGTCGCGCACCTCGTGGAAGCGGAGGCCCTAATCCTGCTCACCGACACGCCCGGCCTTCTGACCGCCGACCCGAGGCGCAATACGGACGCCTCTCTTATCGAAGAGATTCTAGAGATCGATCAGGAGATGGAGCAGCTGGCTGGCGGGACCGGCACCGACCGGGGAAGCGGAGGAATGGCTTCGAAACTGGCCGCCGCCAAAATCGCAAGCTGGTCAGGGGTCCGGACAGTGATCGCCGATGCGTCGAGGGTCGGGGTGCTGGTCGACGCCTGCGACGACATCCCCGGGGTGGGCACAGTCATCAGGGCCCGGGCGGGGCGACTGGGTGCTCGCCGCCTCTGGATTGCCTTCGCCGGCGGCTCCTCGGGCCGAATTACCGTCGACGCTGGTGCCCGCCAGGCCCTTGAGGAGCGTCGGGTCTCGCTCCTGCCCGCCGGGGTGGTCGCCGCCACCGGCGAATTCGATGCTGGCGACGCGGTCGAGCTGGAGGACTTGGACGGCGAGGTCTTCGCTAAGGGCATCGTCCGCTACGCCGTCGAAACGCTTCGCCAAAACCTCGGTCGGCGAACCACCGAACTTCCCGAGGGCGTGTCCCATGAGGTCGTCCACGCCGACGATCTGGTCGTCCTTCCCTGAGCGGGCAGCCTTAGCGGCCTACTAGTCGCCGGAGGATCCCTGCTGCTGAAGCCGCCTCTTCGATCCCTGTGCGCCAGGCCACGAGTAGGTAGGCACCACCGGCCGCCACTAGACCCAGCGGAGCCGCCATCAGGTCAGGTAGGCCCGCCACAAGGGGCCGGGTCGCGATCGCCACCAGGGCGGCCGCCAGTGCTGCAGGAAACAGGGGGGCCAGTACCGTCACGGGCATCGGAAGATCGTGGAGGGTCCGCCGCCCCCTGCGGGCCAGGAGTGCCGATTCCAGCCAGGCGGCCCCCGCTGATCCGATGGCCAGGCCGACCGCTCCAAGGTGGGGCGCCGCGGTTGCTTGCTCGACGGCCCCGTCGAGGGGCCCCCAGCCTTCGAAGAGGTCATCCCAGCCGACCAGCGAACCGTTCACGATGCTGAGCCGATCCAGGGGAAACATCACTGCCAGCCCTATGCCGCCGGCCACGGCCATTCGGAGCGCGGCAATCCGGGCCGGACCGGTGGTGTCACCGCGCGAGTAGAGGACGCTCTGGCAGATCCGGGAGGCCCCCAGGGCGGGAAGCCCTAGGGCGTAGGCGCCCAGGACCAGCCACACGGCGATGGCATCGTCACCGTCGAAAGCCCCCCATCCAAACAGCGCCCCGACGATCAGGTCGCCGAGCACTAGGTAGGCCACGGAACTGAACACCAGGAAGAACGACGTACGGCGCATAGCCGTCCTGCCCCGTTGGGCCACTCCGGCCCCGTCGGGATGGCGCGACATCTCGGGGAGTTCCGCGGCGGCGACACTCAGGGCAAACAGGCTGACCGGCAACACGTAGAGCACCTGAGCCGACATCAGTCCGGCAACGGCCCCGGTGACTAGTAGGGACGCCAACACAAGGTCCAGATAGGCGGAGAGTTGGAGAACCCCCCGCCCCAGCACAGCGGGGCCCGACCGTCGGATCACCTCGACCACCCCGGGAAGCCGCCAAGCTGCCGACGGACGGATACCGGCGCGTAGTCGCCGGACGCCGATTGCCTGGATGCCGAACTGCAACAGGCCCCCGGCCACCAGCCCCCAGGCCAGCGACCTGGCGGTGTTGGCTGGCTCCCAGTCGCCGAGGATCGCGGCGGCCAACACTGCCACCTGGGCGCCGTTCCAGAGCACCGGGGCCACATAGGACAGGAAGAACCGTCGGTGACTGTTGAGCACCCCGAGACACCACGCGGCGAGAACCAGAAGGCCGACCCCGGCGGTGGTGACCCGGATGAGGTCGACGGTCAACTCCATACGGGCACCCTCAAAGCCCGGTGCTAGCAGGCGGGCCAGGGGTCGGGCGGCCAGAATGCCGACGGTGGCCAGCCCGCCAGCGAGGGCGGTGAGCAGACCGGCGACCGCTCCGGCGACCCGTCCCGCCTCCTCTTGGCGACCCTCACCCAACAGCCTGCTGTACACCGGAATGAACGCTGCAGAGAGTGAACCCTCGCCGAGGAGGTTCTGGAGCAGGTTAGGGATCCGCAGAGCGGCAGCGAAAGCGTCGGCGGCCGGTCCGAGGCCGAGCACCCCCCGGAGTAGCGATTCTCGGACCAGGCCGGTCAGGCGGGACAACAAGATGCCTCCTGCCACCACGGCGGAGGCTCGGGCCGACGGGTCCGGCGCCCCGCCCGGCGCCCCCTCGCCCTCCATTACCACGAGGCTACCCGTCGCCCGTCTCCGAGAACCGGCGCCCTCGGTAGCCTTGGTGGCCATGTCGATTCACTCCGTGGGCACGGTTGCCGGACTAGGGGAGAGGGCCCGGGCCGTGGCACCACTGGTCGCCAACCTCGACACAACGGCCAAGAACGACGGCCTCAGGGCCGCCGCTGAGCGCTTGGTTGCAGACACCGACCACCTGGTGGAGGCCAATGCCAGCGACGTAGAACAGGCCGTCGCCGCCGGGATCAGCCCGACTCTGGTAGACCGTCTCCGTCTGGATCGACCCAGGGTCGAGGGTATGGCCTCCGGCCTGCGGCAGGTGGCCGATCTTTGCGACCCGGTGGGCAGGGGGACCGAGTCCTGGACCCGGCCTAATGGGCTCAGGTTCGAGCGGGTCAGAGTTCCCCTTGGGGTGGTGGGCATCATCTACGAGAGTCGTCCGAACGTGACCAGCGACGCCTTCGGCCTCTGCTTTAAGTCCGGCAACGTCGCGTTCCTGCGCGGTTCGTCAGCCGCCCTGAGTTCCAACCGGGCGATCACAGGTGCTCTCCGTGGCGCCCTCTCGGACCGGGGCCTTCCCCCGGACGCGCTACTCCTCCTCGAGGACACGAGTCGCGGCGCGGCCATCGAGTTCATGCGGCAGAGGGACAGCCTCGACTGTCTGATCCCACGGGGAGGCCCGTCGCTCATCGAGTCGGTTCTCGAACACGCCACGGTTCCCTACATCATCGACGGCGGCGGCAACTGCCACGTCTATGTGGATGCCTCCGCTGACTTGGTGATGGCGACCGAGATCCTGGTGAACGCCAAGACCCAGCGCCCCTCGGTGTGCAATGCGGCAGAGAGCCTTGTGGTGCACTCGGCGGTGGCCGAAGACTTCCTGCCCATCGCCGCGGCGGCCCTTAACGGGGTAGAACTAGTGGGTGACGAGCGGGCCCGGCTTGCCGTCCCCGGAATGGGCGTAGCGGCTGAGGATGACTGGTCCAGGGAGTACCTAGACCTCAAGCTCTCGGTCCGTGTCGTCGACGACCTAGACGAAGCCATCGCCCACGTGAACGCCACGGGAACCGGGCACAGCGAAGCCATCGTGACCGGTGACCCAGAAGCGGCCCGGCGGTTCACCACCGAGGTGGACGCGGCGGCAGTGCTGGTCAACGCCTCCACCCGCTTCGTGGACGGCGAGGAGTTCGGCTTCGGAGCCGAGATTGGCATCAGTACCCAAAAGCTGCATGCCCGCGGCCCGATGGGGCTTGAGCAACTCACCACCGAGAAGTTCGTTATACACGGCACTGGGCAGGTCCGTCTTTAATCCGACGAGGTCAGCTCACCGAGAAGAGGACCGTCGAGCGGCCGTCGATACGCTCCGTCGGATGACCTACCGTTTCGACGACGTTCCTGGCGTGCGCCAGTTGCTGGACGGCGTCAAATACCTCGCCGACGACGGCATCGCAGGGGTCATCTACCTCGCTGACCGACTCGGCAAGCCGGTCCTGATCGAGGGTCCGGCAGGCACCGGCAAGACCCAGTTAGCGAAGAGTGTGGCCGAGATGACCGGTGCCCGGCTGATCCGCCTTCAATGCTACGAGGGCCTTGATGAGGCTAAGGCTCTCTACGAGTGGAACTACAAGAAGCAGTTGCTGCGCATCCAAGCCGAGGGCGACGACCGGCATTGGTCGGAAATCGAGGACGACCTGTTCTCCGAGGAGTTCCTGCTGGCCCGACCACTGCTTGAGGCCATTCGGGCCGTCGACCCGGTGCTACTGCTCATCGACGAGGTTGATCGGGTGGAGGTCGAGACCGAGGCCCTGCTGTTGGAGATCCTCTCCGACTACCAGGTATCGATCCCCGAACTGGGCACTGTCGAAGCCACGCAGATCCCATTGGTATTCCTCACATCCAATGGAACACGGGAGTTGTCCGAGGCTCTAAAGCGGCGCTGTCTGTACCTGTACATCGACTATCCGGACCTGGAGAGGGAACGGGCGATCGTGACGGCAAAGGTGCCGGATATCGACCAGAACCTGGCCGACCAGGTGACTCGCATCGTACGCTCGGTCCGTCAACTCGACCTGAAGAAGCACCCTTCGGTCTCCGAGACCCTCGACTGGGCCCGCACACTGGTGCTGCTCGGCGTCGAGCGGATCGACGCCGAAGTGGCCGCCGACACGGCAAACGTGCTTCTTAAGTACCGCACCGACATCGACAAGGTGGTGAAAGAGTTCGCCGATAACGCTGACGAACTGGCGGAGGGCGCGGCCTGAGCACCCCAGCGGGCGGCTCGGGCATCCGACCATGACAGTCACCGAGCAGCCCGCGGCCCGCAGAACGCCGCTTCTCGACCTGCTAAACGGCTTCGTCGTTGAGTTGCGCGCCGCCGGGCTGCCGGTGAGCCTGACCGAGAACCTCGATGCCATGGAGGCGGTAACCCACATCCCGATCGACGACCGCGAAGCCTTCAAGTTCGCCCTCGGAGCGACGCTGGTCAAACACCAGGCCCACTGGCGGGCCTTCGAGGTGGTGTTCGAGGTCTATTTCTCAATCCGGGGCCCGGAATACGCAATCGCTTCGGACGGGGGGGCAGACGACGGCGACGGGGAATCCGAGGACGGAATCGGGCAGGAGGGAGGAGCGCCATCCGGGGGCGGTGGGGGAACAGCGGCGCTCAGCCCCGAGGAACTGGCCGAAATGCTGTTCCGGGCCCTCATGAACGGCAACGACTCACTGCTGCGAGCCTTGGCCCGCCAGGCGGTCGTCCGGTACGCAGGAATGGAGCCCGGCCGGCCGGTCGGCGGCACCTACTACCTGTATCGGACGCTCCGCAACCTCGACTTAGACGGGGTCCTGGACCGCCTAATGGAGGCCAGTCGGGACGGAGCGCCCGGCGACTACACGACCCTCGAGGAACGCCTGGAGCGCGATGAGTTCCGTGACCGCATCGAACGGTTCAAGCAGGAGATCGAGTCGGAGATCCGCCGTCGCTTAGTGGCCGACCGCGGGGTGGACGCCATGGCCCGGACCCTGCGCAAGCCCCTCCCCGAGGACGTGGACTTCATGCACGCCTCGCGGGAGGAGATGGCCAACCTACGCCGAGCCCTTTACCCGCTGACCCGCAAACTGGCCGCTCGCCTAGCCCGTAAACGTAAGCACGGGCGCCGCGGCCCGCTCGACTTCAGGAGCACTATGCGTCATTCGCTGAGCTACGGCGGGGTACCAGCAGAGCCGAAGTTCCGGCATCCCCGACCGTCCAAACCGGAGATCATGGTGGTGGCTGACATCTCGGGATCGGTGGCCGCGTTCGCGCGGTTCACCCTCCACCTGCTCTACGCCGTTTCCAACCAGTTCTCCAAGGTCCGGTCGTTCGTGTTCATAGACGGTCTTGACGAGGTGACCAGATTCCTCGAGGGAGCCGAGGACATCGGCGAGGCCGTGCATCGGGTGAACACGGAAGCCGACGTGGTATGGGTGGACGGGCACTCCGACTACGGCCACGCCTTCGGCGTGTTTTGGGAACGGTATGGTCGCGAGATCGGACCCAGGACCACGGTGCTGATCCTGGGCGATGCGCGCAACAACTACCACGCCTCCCAGTCGTGGATTCTCAAGGAGGTTGAGCACAAGGCCCGGAAGGTCTTCTGGCTCAACCCGGAGCCCAGGGCTTACTGGGACACTGGCGATTCGATCCTGGGCGAGTACGCCAATCATTGTGACGGTACCTATGAGGTCCGAAACCTCCGGCAGCTCGAAGGGTTCGTCGAGAACTTGGTCTGAGCGACCCGCCGACGGGTTTCAGCCGTCGCCGTTGCGGAGCAGTTCGGCGATTCGGAAGGCCAGATCCAGGCTCTGGGAGCCGTTGAGACGCGGGTCGCACATAGTTTCGTAACGGGCGCCTAGGTCGTCTGCGCTCAATTCGCTACCTCCGCCGAGGCACTCGGTGACCTCGTCACCGGTGAGTTCAAGGTGCACCCCTCCGGGATGGGTGCCCGCCTGGCGGTGGGCCGTGAAGAACTTGGTCACCTCGGCCAATACGTCGTCGAAATGGCGGGTTTTGTGTCCTCCGTCGGTGCTGAAGGTGTTGCCGTGCATCGGGTCGCAAGC
>JAKUSA010000007.1 GCA_022449565.1 Acidimicrobiales bacterium
TCCACTGCTTGAACATCCGGTTGACCTCACCGATGTTGAAGTCGGGGTAGTCGGTGGCGTCAACCAGCTCCTGCGTGGAGTCGCCCTGGAAGTCGATCTCCTCGTAGGCGGTCTCCAGGGCCTCCTCGCGCTCGAGCCAGCCGGCGCTGTCGGCCGCCATCTCGGCAGCCGACGGCAACTCGATGCGTCCGAGCATCACATCGCGGGCCCACCAGGCCTGAGCGTCGAACATGTTGAACGTGTAGTACTGGTCCTGCATTCCCAAGTAGAAGAGCTTTGGGTTCCGCTCCCAGACCACTCCCTTGTAGAGCCCGGGCGCCCAGAGGCGGTTCTTCGTCTCAAGGCGCAACTCGTCGGGCAGGAACGGGAAGAAGTGCTGGTAGCCGGTGCACAGGATGATGGCGTGTACGTCCCGGGTCTGGCCGTCGGCGAAGTGGACGGTGTTGCCGTCCACGTGGGTCAGGATCGGAAGCTCTTCCCAGTTGTCCGGCCAGTCGTAGCCCATCGTGCCGGCACGCGATGTGCAGTAGATGCGTCCGGCGCCGTACTTGTGGCACTGGGAGCCGATGTCCTCGGCCGAGTAGCTGGCTCCCACGACGAGGATGTCCTTGCCGGAGAACTCCACGGCATCGCGGAAGTCGTGGGCGTGGAGGATGCGGCCCAGGAACCGCTCGAAGCCCGGGTAGTGCGGCACGTTCGGAACCGAGAAGTGGCCCGATGCCACCACCACGAAGTCGAACTCCTCGGACGAGGTGTGGCCGTTCACGAGGTCGTGGCTGGTGACGGTGAAGAGCTCGGTGGGTTCGTCGTAGGAGACCTCGCGGACCACGGTCCGGAACCTGATGTACTGCCTCACGTCGCTCTTCTCCACGCGACCCTTGATGTAGTCCCAAAGGACCTCGCGTGGGGGATAGGAGGCGATGGGCTTCCCGAAGTGCTCCTCGAAGCCGTAGTCGGCGAACTCCAGGCACTCCTTCGGACCGTTTGACCACAGGTACCTGTACATCGAGCCGTGGACGGACTCGCCGTACTCGTCGACCCCGGTGCGCCAGGTGTAGTTCCACAGGCCACCCCAGTCGTCCTGCTTCTCGAAGCAGACGAGTTCGGGGACCTCGGTACCGTCGGCCTCGGCCGAGGCGAAGGCCCGCAATTGGGCCAGGCCGCTGGGTCCGGCTCCGATGATGGCGACGCGGGTCATTGTGGTGCTCCGGTTGGTCGGCTGGTCGGTCGGGGTTGGCTGGCGAAGCGGAGCGTGGCTGTCTAGGCCTCGATCAGGCCGAGTTGCTTCTTGCGCTTGTCGGACCACTCGGAGATGAGCAGGTCGATTGACATGCCGATGCAGGCCACGGCGATGCCGGCGACTATGGCCCGGCCGCTGTCGATGTTGGGCTGGGCCTCGATGAGCTCCCGGGCCAGTCCGGTGGTCTTGATGAGTCCGGCGATCATCACCATGAAGAGGCCGAACATGATCGTCTGGTTGATGCCGAGCATGATCTCCGGTACTGCCATGGGCAACTTCACCTTCCAGAGGGTCTGCCGCCGGGTGCAGCCAGCCATCGTGGACGCTTCGATCAGCGGCTTCGGCACGTTCTGGATGCCGAAGATCGTGTATCGGATGGCCGGCACGGATGCGGAGAGGACCACGGCGACGATGATCGCCGTTTCGGAGACGCCGAAGAACATGATGGCTGGGAACAGGTAGACGAACGACGGGAAGGTCTGGAAGAAGTCGAGGAGCACCTGCACCACCGCGTTGCGTCGCGCCGTGGTCGCTGCCCAGATCCCGAACGGAACACCGAAGATGATGGCCAGTAACACGGCGAAGGTCAGCTGGTAGAAGTTCCACATGGCCTGCCACCAGAACCCGGCGAGGGAGATGAAGGCGATCATGCCTGCGGCCAACAGGGCGGGTCGGCGACCGTTGATGAAGTATCCGACCACACCGAAGAGCAGGACGAGGCCCACCCATGGAATGGTGAGGTAGGCGTCGCGCATGGGCAGCAGGATCGCGGACTCGAGGGCGTCCCGGAAGGTGATGGTGTAGTCGCGGAGGTTGAATGTGAAGGACTCGTCGATGGTTCGGAGGGTCACCCAGCCGAGCGTCACGATCACCGTCATGGCCGCCGTCCAGGTGAAGCGCAGCGACTGTTGGGCTTGGGCGGCCGCCTCGCCGTGGGAGCCGACATCCCCGGAGGCCTGGGCCAGTAGCCGGGTTCGCACCGATGAGCCGTACGCCAAGGCGGCGACGCCGGCCGCCACGAAGACGTAGATCCACGGCTTGGTGGACAGGTGCAGGAAGTCGAACAGGTCGACGGACCATCCCGCCAAGGCCAGGGCGGCCGCGGTGATGAGCCAGCGGTAGCGCCGGGTGTCCCAGGCCCTCCATCCGGCGACTGCGATGGCGGCCAGGAAGAGCACTAGCCACCGACCACCGGACAGGTGCCACCACGCCACGTCGCTCTTGCCGTTGTCCACGAGGAATTCCCAGAAGCCCTCATGGCCCCGCATCCACGAGTTGGGTACGCGGAAGGCCGCATCCCAGGCCTGGGCCAGGAGGAGGCCGCCCACCATCACGGCTCCCGAGGCCAGGAGGTACGGGTGGCGTTTCCAGAAGGGCGCGCCCTCTGGGTAGTGGGTTGGCTGGAGCCGACCCAGCCCCTGGCTGAGGCGGTCCAGGGTGATGGCCATGACGACGATGGCGATCCCGATCTCAGTTCCGGCGCCGATGTGGAGTCCCGTGAGGCGGAACAGGAGGTCCTGTCCCAGGCCGGCGGTGCCGACGAACGAGGCGATGACCACCATGGCAAGGCACTCCATGACCACCTGGTTGATTCCGACCAGCAGGGACTGGCGGGCGGCGGGCAACTCCACCTTCCACAGCATCTGCCGGCGTGTGCAGCCGCCCATGATCCCCGCCTCGATGACCTCACTTGAGATCCCCTGGATGCCGAGGATCGTCACCCGGGCCATCGGTGGGATGGCATAGGCGATCGTGGCGATGACACCGGCCTTGTGCGAGAGGCCGATGAACACGCCGATCGGGATGAGGAAGGTGAAGTGCGGGAAGGCCTGTGTCAGGTTCATGATCGGGATCAGGAACTGTTCGACCCGACGTCGCTTGGCAGCCACCAGGCCGATGACGGCTCCGAGCAGGGCGGCGATCGGAACGGCCACCAGGACAGCGGACAGCGTGATCATCGTCTTGTCCCAGCGGGTCTCCGCTCCGGCCTGCTCCGCAGGTTCACCAACGAAGGAGGCGTAGAGGATGAACCCGACCGACAGGAGGGCGAGGCGCCAGCCACCCAGCTTCCAACCGACGACACCGAAGAGGCCGGCGATCACGATCCACGGCAGGGCGGGAATATGCCACGGCTCATAGAGGCTCACCACGGCCATCCAGCCCACGAACGCGGTCGCAATCGTCCACGCGGTGCTCCGGCGTTGCCAGGCCATCCAGCCCGCTCCACCGACGAGGAGGGCGAAGATGAACAGCCACGGCATGTCGGGAAGATGCCAGGGCCCGTAGCCGCTGATCAGGAGTCCCTCGGTGACGTCCAGGGGGAACTCCAGCCATCGTGCGACCTGACGGAAGAAGGCCTTGACGTTGAAGGATTCCTCGTTGGTCTGCAGGGTCACCCAACCGACGATGGCGATGGCCGTGGCGGCGGCCGTCCACTCGAACGTCCGATCCTGCACGGCTCGGGCTACAGAGGCGATGCCGACCACCACGAAGACGTAGACCCACGGCGTCGTGGGAACGTGCAGGAAGTCGAACAGGTCGACGGACCAGCCCATCCAGGCCACGGCCACGATGGCAGCCAGCCAGCGGTTGCTCCGAGTGCGCCAGGCCATCCAGCCAGTCGCCCCGAGGCAGGCCAGGAGAACCAACAGCCACGGTCCCTTGGAGAGGTGCCACGCCACGGTGAACTGGAAGAACTCCTCGTAGCGGAGGTGGTCGAACCAGATGTTCACCCACCCCGTGGCCTTGTAGCTGACGCTCGCGAAGCCGTCCCGGCCCGCAAAGTTGAACCAGTCGACGGTCCAGGTCCGCGGAACCCGGTACAGCCATTCAAGCGCAGCAGACTCCCCTTCGTACTTGCCGGTTCGGGAGATGGAGTGTGACCCGAGCCGCCACCAGGCGAACCACAGGATCAGGAATGGTCCTAAGGCGATCGTCGCCTTCTGGCGACCGGAGAGTTGTTTCGCTGGTCCATCTACCGACGCGGCGTCGGAGGTGTCGATGGGTTCGGACGTGGTCTGATCGGTCATGACCTGGTGATCACTCAGCCTCGAAGAGTGCCTCGGTCACCTGCGCCGCGGTGATCGAGCCGACAACCTCCCCATCTTCGACCACCCTCAGTGGGATCGCAGAACTGAGGATCTGACTGGCCACCGACGCCACGAACACGCGCCCGTCGACGTCGTCCTGGGCGTCATCCGATGGTGGACCCATCAGGGTGTGGACTCGAAGCAACTTGGCCCTGGAGACGTTCTTGGTGAACGCGGCGACGTAGTCGGAACCCGGGTTGGTGATCAACTCCTCGGCGGTGCCCATTTGGTCGATCACCCCGTCGCGCATGATCGCGATTCGGTCGGCGAGACGGATGGCCTCGTCGAAGTCGTGCGTGATGAAGATGATCGTCTTCTGCAAGGTGGACTGGAGTCGGAGGAATTCGTCCTGCATGTCGCGCCGAATGAGGGCGTCGAGGGCGGAGAACGGCTCGTCGAGGAACCAGACGTCGGGCTCCACGGCCAGGGAACGACCAATACCGACGCGCTGTTGCTGTCCGCCGGAGAGCTCCCTGGGGTAGTAGTTGCCACGTCCGTGCAGCCCTACGAGATCGATGATCTCGAGGGCCCGGGCGTTCCGGGTGGCAAGGTCGACACCCTGGACTTCGAGCGGGAAGGCCACGTTATCGAGCACCGTGCGATGCGGGAACAGGGCGAAGTGCTGGAACACCATGCCCATCTTGTGTCGGCGAAGCTCGACCAGCTCCCGCTCGGAGGCGGCACGCAGGTCCTCACCGTCGAATTCGATCTCGCCGGCTGTTGGTTCGATGAGGCGAGACATGCAGCGGACAAGGGTGGACTTGCCTGAGCCGCTCAGGCCCATCAGGACTACGAGCTCGCCCTCATAGACCTCCAGCGAGGCGTCCCGAACTGCGGGGATGTAGCCGCCCTCCTTGATGGTGTCCAGGTCGGGATCGCCATCGTGGGCGGCCAGAAACTTGTCAGGATCGGGCCCGTAGAGCTTCCAGACGTTCCGGCAGGCCATCTTGGGTTGGTTCATCGTGTTAGGCCTCGCTGGGGGAACTGGTGGCCCCGTGGTCGAAGCACCCTAGTGGCAAAACGGTAACGGGCCGGCTGCCGAGGGGGTGGGCCCCGGCAACCGGCCCGAGATTACGGCACCATCAGATGCCGTGTCCGTTTACGACTAGCCGACCCAGGCGTCCACCCGGTCGGCGTTGTCGGCCAGCCACTTCGCTGCCGCGTCCTCGGGCTCCATGCCGTCGATGTCGACGTACATGGCGAACTGGGCCACGTCCAGGTTGGTGAAGTTCATCCTCTGGACGACCTTGTACGCGTTCGGCCACTTGTCCGGGAATCCGGACCACACACCGAGCTTGAGGTACCCGTCCTTCGGGTTGCCACAATCGTGCGTGGTCTCGGGGTTGAGGCCCCACGAAGCGTCNGTCCGACACTCGTCGGCGAACTCCGGGAACTCGATGAACTTGCCGTCGTACATGGCCTCGACGAAGTTCGGGGTCCAGTTGAAGATCACGACGGGTTCCTGGTTGNCNGAAGCNGCATCCAGCGCTGCCCACAGGGCACCGGCGGTGCCGGCGTTCTCGACAATGAAGTCCATCTCGAGACCCTCGACACGCTCCTGGTCACCCTTCAACCAGTCCACCGGGCCACCAAGGAAGCGGCCCTTGCCACCCGAATCGGGCGTGGCGAACATCGAAGCGCAGTCGTTGAGCGCCTCCCAGTCCGGCAGACCCGGGCAGACGTCCTCAACGTAGGACGGGTACCACCAGTCCTCACGGGTCTTGGCGTCATGCGTGGCCGCATCGATCACACAGCCAGCGTCGACCTGCTCCATGAAGGCAACGCCGAAGGCGCCTTCCCAGACCTCATGAACGAGGTCCATGTCGCCCTCACACATTGACGTGTAAACGAGCGTGGAGTCAGCCGAGATGTACTCGACCGAGTTACCAGTCGCTTCGAGGATCGCACCAACGGCGTAAACGCCGGCGATCTGGGACGACCAGTTGTGGATCGGCAACTTGATCGCATCAGACGAATCCGCCGCCGCAGCGGGAGCCTCCGGGCAGACGCTGGCATCCGCGCTGGCCCATCCGGTCCAGCGGGCGCAGTTGTCGGCGAGCCACAAGGCTGCCGCGTCCTCGGGCTCCATGCCGTCGATGTCGACGTACATGGCGAACTGGGCCACGTCCAGGTTGGTGAAGTT
>JAKUSA010000070.1 GCA_022449565.1 Acidimicrobiales bacterium
GATGGTGGTGGCGGCCTCCGGGCCAGACGGTCCGACGCTGTTCCTCACCGACCCGGAAGAACCCGGGATCTCACTGACCAAAGGGTGTTCTACCCGCCGGGAACCCGTGTGGGAGATCTCCTTCGAAGACACCCCGGCGGAGCCTCTCGGCGGTCCCGGCGCAGTGGACTGGTTGATAGACCATCTGGTGGTCGCAGTGTGCGCGACCCAACTCGGTGTGTGCGAGACGGCCCTGGGGATGACGGCCTCCTACGCCAGCGAGCGCGAACAGTTCGGCCGACCTATCGCCACCTTCCAGGCAGTAACACAACGGCTCGCCGACCAGTTCATCAACGTGGGGGGCATCCACCTGGCCACCCTGTCGGCGGCGTGGCGACTCAGTGAGGGCCTCGACGCCGCCGAGGACCTGTTGGTCGCCAAGTGGTGGGCGTCAGAGCGGGCCACCGAGATAGCCCACGCCACGCAGCACTGCCACGGAGGCATGGGGGTCTCGATGGAGTACCCCCTGCACCGCTACACCCTCTGGAACAAGCACCTCACCACATCGCTGGGTGCCGGGACCCAGACGCTCCGAGCCCTCGGAAGCCTCCTGGCCGCCGGCTGACCAGGCCCGACCGGGAATGACCCACCACGATCTATTAATCGTCGGCGCCGGCTCCGGCAACACCCTGATAGGCCCCGAACACGACAACTGGGACGTGGCCATTGTCGAGCCCGGGGCCTTCGGTGGTACCTGTATGAACCGGGGTTGCATTCCCTCCAAGATGCTGGTCCACACCGCTGACCTGGCTCTCTCCGCCCAGCGGGCTCCGGAACTGGGGGTCCACACCACCTTCGACCGAGCCGACTGGCCGGCCATCCGAGACCGCATCTTCGGGAGGATCGACCCGATCGCCGACGACGGCCTCACCTACCGAGAAAGCCTCCCCAACGTCACCGTGTACCGCCACCACGCCCACTTCACTGGCGAACACACCCTCGACCTGGAAGGAAACCCCGTGAGTGCCGACCGGATCGTGCTGGCCGCCGGGGCCCGACCGGTCGTGCCCGAGCTCCCCGGCCTACTCGAATCTCCCTTCCACACCTCCGACACGATCATGCGGATCGAGACCCTGCCCGAGCGACTAGTCATCCTCGGTGGAGGGTTCATAGCCGTGGAGATGGCCCACGTGTTCGACGCTCTGGGGACCCAGGTCACCATCGTGGCCCGACGGAAACGGTTGCTCCGTGGAGCCGACGAGTCGATTCGCCACCGAATCACCTCCCTGTACGCCAAACGGCTGGACCTTCGGACCAGTACCACCGTCAAGCAAGTCGATCACGACAGCACCTTTGATCTGCACCTAGACGACGGCACCGTCCTCCAGACGGATCAACTTCTGGTGGCGACCGGCCGACGACCCAACAGCGACAGCCTGGAAGTGGCCCGAGGCGGCATAGCGGTGGACGGCGACGGATACGTAACCACCGATGAGTACCTGCGAACCTCGGCCGAAGGGGTCTGGGCATTGGGCGACATCACCAACCCGGCCCAACTCAAGCACACCGCCAACGAAGAAGCCCGAGTGGTGGCCCACAACCTGCTCCACCCTGGGAGCCCTCGGACCATTGACCGCTCCCTGGTCCCCTATGCCGTATTCGGACACCCCCAGATAGCCAGCGTCGGAGCCACCGAAGAAGAACTAGCTGCTCAGAGGACTCCCCACCTGGTCTCGGCTCGCGACTACGCCTCGACCGCCTACGGGTGGGCCATGGAGGACACGAGCGGTTTCGTCAAGCTCCTGGCCGACCCTGACAGCCGACTACTGCTCGGCGCCCATATCCTCGGCCCTCAGGCCCCGACACTCATCCAGCAACTGATCACCGGAATGGCAGCTGGGTTGACCGTGGACCGGATGGCCCGAGGACAGCTCTATATCCATCCGGCCATGCCCGAGGTGGTCGAACAGGCTCTCCTCGGCTTCTAACTGAGCCGGCCGATCGACCAGACTCGAAACGTGGGGAGGCCACAGTGGACGATCTGACCGGACGGGTAGCGGTTATCACCGGCGGCGCGTCGGGAATGGGACGGGCCTTCGCCAACCGTTTCGCCCAGGCCGGCATGAGGGTGGTGGTCGCCGACGTCGAGGAACCAGCCCTCGACCAGGCGGTCGCCGAACTCCAATCGGCCGGCGCCGAGGCTCTCGGGGTGGTCTGTGACGTGGCAGACCATTCGGCGGTAGTGGAACTAGGCGACCGGACCGAGGAGGCCTTCGGGCCACCCCAGGTGTTGTGTCTCAACGCCGGAATCGGAGTCAGTGGCCCACTGGCCGAAGCGTCGATGGCCGACTGGAAGTGGGTGATCGACGTCAACCTGTGGGGAGTCATCCACGGGCTCGACGTTTTCCTTTCAGGGCTGATCGGCCGTGACGAGGGGCACGTGATCTTCACAGCCTCGGTGGCCGGCCACTACTCCTTTCCCCACCTCGGCCCTTACGCGGCCACCAAGTACGGGGTGGTGGCTATCGCCGAGACCCTCCATGCTGAGTTGCGGGCCGAGGGCTCGAAGGTGGGCGTGACCTGCCTCTCCCCGGGCCTGGTGTCCACCAACATCTTCTCCTCCGAACGGAACCGCCCCGAGGTGCTGACCGATCCAAGCGGTGAACCCCGCCCCGAGGAGGAGTTGGCCATGCGGGAAGCTTTCCTGGAGTGGGTCCAAGCCAACGCCCTCCAGCCGGCGGAGGTTGCCGAGATGATCCACCGTGCTGTGCTGGATGGCACATTCTGGGTGTTTACCGACGACGAACACCGCTCGGCGATCTCCGAGCGTCACGCGGCCATCCGGGAGCGGGAGGAGCCACCGCCCTACGCTCCCCTGCTCGATATCTGACCGGCCTAGCCCGCTCCGGCCACCCCCCGGGCCCACGGGTAGTCGGACTTGCCATTCGGTAGGCGTTGAATCCTCTCTACGAAGACAAACCGCTTCGGGACCTTGTATCCGGCAAGCCGATCCCGGACGTCAGACCGGAGGGCCTCCCCATCCACGGCTGCTGATTCCCGCAGTTGAACTACCGCAGTGACAGCCTGCCCCCACCGTTCGTCGTCCACCCCGACCACGTTGCAGTCGGCGACCGCCGGGTGAACCTTCAGCGCCTCTTCGACTTCTTCCGGGTAGACCTTCTCCCCGCCGGTGTTGATGCACTCCGAGCCCCGGCCCAGGAGCACGATCGAACCGTCAGCCTCCACGGTGGCCCAGTCCCCTGGAACCGACCAGCGCCGGCCGCCAATCGTCGGGAACGTAGCTTCGGTCTTAGCCGGGTCCTTGAAGTAACCCTCGGGAAGCGGGTGGCCTAGGGCCAGTCGACCCCGTTCCCCCGACCCCGGTCGCACCTCCTGCCCGTCCTCAGTGAAGACCCGGGTGTGGCCGCCCAGTACGAAGCGGGCCGTCCCTCGGTCGTTGCGACTCCGGGAGGTGACCTGCCTTCCCATGCCTGTGCCCTCGCTGGACCCCAGGGTGTCCACGATGGTGCAACGGTGGTGATCAAGGAGTCGCTGTTTGAGCGGTGCGCTGAACATCACCCCCGAGGAAAGCACCAACCGGAGGGAGGACAGGTCCCATGAACGGCCCCGCGCCGCGGCGTCATCGAGGGACTCGAGCATGGGCCGTGCAAAAGCGTCACCCACCATGGCCACCATGGTGATCCGCTCGGCCTCGACGAGGTCCCAGAGTTCCTCAGGATCGAAGGTCCTCGAAACCATGGTGGCCACCATCCCACCGTGGCTATGGGTGGCTAGAGCTGTCAGACCTGAGGTTCCGTGCATTAGCGGTGCGGCGCACAACTGCCGGATCTCTCGGCCCTCTGCGACGACGCGGGCCGAGATGCGACCCGCCTCCGCGGCAGTGGTCGGCACCTCCTCACCCAGCGACCGGAAGGTCTCCGCCATGCCGCCGAACAGCCCCCGATGCGACCACATGACCGCCTTCGGGCTCCCGGTGGTTCCCCCCGTGTAGAGGAACCACAGGTCATCGCCGGAACGTTTCACAGTGGGCATCCGGTCGGCGGCCAATGCCTCCTCGTAGCTAACCGCCCAGTCGGGGATCTCTTCCCCACCGACCTGTACGGCCACCCGGAGCATCGGGCAGGCATCCCGGACCTCGTCCACCCTCTCGGCCAGCGTGTGATCGAAGAACACTGCCTGCGCGTCAGCGTTGTCGAGCACATAGGCCAATTCCTTGCCGAGATAGCGGTAGTTGACGTTGGCCGGTACGGCGCGGGCCTTGAAGGCGCCGAACTGAGCCTCCGAGTACTCGGGTCCGTTGTAGCAGTAGAGAGCCACCTTGGCGTCGGGCCCCAGACCGTGGTCGGTCAGGAAGCCGGCTAGTCGCGCCGCCCGATCCTCGAACCGCTCCCAGGAGGTACGGCGGCCGTCGAAGGCCAGTGCAGGAAGGTCCCCGGCCGTATCAGCGACCGCTTCCCAGGCCGTGGCCAGGTTCAGGTCACCGGGAGTCGCCGACACGGCCGTCGAGGGTACCGGCCGACCGGTAATGGCCCCGAGCCGAGGCCGGCTCCCCCCTATGCTCGGCCGACATGGGCAGTACGTTCGGCTCGGTCTTCCGCATCGCCACGTGGGGTGAGAGTCACGGTGGCGGGATAGGCGTGGTCGTCGACGGCTGCCCGCCACGCCTCCCACTCGGGGTCGAGGACCTCCAGAGGGACCTCGACCGCCGTCGACCCGGCCAGAGCCACCTGACCACCCAACGCGACGAGGCCGACCAGGCGGAGATCCTCTCCGGAGTGTTCGAAGGACGCACCCTGGGTAGTCCAATTGCCGTACTGGTCCGTAACGCTGACGCCCGACCGGAAGCGTACGAGCACCTCAAGGAGGTCTACCGACCGTCCCATGCCGACTTCAGCTACCAGGCCAAGTACGGGATCCGTAACTGGCAGGGCGGCGGTCGGGCCAGTGCCCGCGAGACAGTCGGTCGGGTGGCCGCCGGTGCCATCGCACGGCGCCTCCTGGCGGAGGTCTGTGGGGTCGAAGTGGTTGCCTGGGTCAGCCGCGTCCACAACCTCGGCTCGGACGTGAACCCGGCCACGGTCACCTCTGATGCAGTCGACGCCCACCCCACCCGCTGCCCCGACCCACAGGCGGCCGGGGCCATCGAAACGGCCATCGAAGCGGCGCGAGGCGACGGAAATTCGCTGGGCGGCATCGTGACCTGTGTGGCCCGAGGAATGCCGACCGGCCTCGGTGACCCGGTGTTCGACCGGCTTGAGGCTGACCTGGCCAAGGCAATGCTTTCTCTCCCAGCCGTCAAGGGCTTTGACATCGGTAGCGGCTTCGATGCCGTAGCGATGACCGGGCGGGAGCACAACGACCCGTTCGTTCCCGGCGACGACGGTCCGACCACTGGTAGCAACCGCTCAGGGGGCGTCCAGGGCGGAATCTCCAACGGAGCCGACGTGATCTTTCGCGTGGCGTTTAAACCGACAGCCACCATCACCTCGGCACAGGAGACCGTGGACACCGACAACCAGGCTGTCACCCTGGAGGCCCGGGGTCGCCACGACCCCTGCGTCCTCCCCCGAGCGGTTCCCATGGTCGAGGCCATGGCCCTTCTGGTTTTAGCCGACCACTGGCTTCGCCAGCGGATGGTTGAGGTACTCGCCGACTGAGGTCAGACGGCGGCTCGGCTCGGCTCGGGCCCATACACTGACCCCGATCGGCGCGGGAGGCATCGACTATGGGCGACCAGAACGAGACCGTGGACGCCACGGAGGTGGCTCGGGCCCATTTGGCTGACCGGGCCGCGGGTCCCGAGTGGGGAAGCTCCAAGCCCCTCTTCTACGACTACCCCACCTTCGACGGGCTCGACGATGAGCGTCGCCACCGCAAGGAGCGCCTAGCCGCCGCCTTCCGCATCTTCGGCCGCTTTGGGTTCAGTGAGGGGGTGGCCGGACACATAACCGCCCGCGACCCGGAGCACACCGACCGCTTCTGGGTGAACCCGTTCGGAATGCCGTTCAGCCATATCCGCGTGTCGGACCTTCTCCTGGTCGGCCATACCGGGGAGATCATCGAAGGCGACCATGCTGTCAACCAGGCCGCCTTCGCCATCCATTCGGGTATCCACATGACCCTTCCAGATGTGGTGGCCGCCGCCCATTCCCACTCTCTCCACGGTAAGGCGTTCTCCTCGCTCGGCCGGCTTCTCGATCCGATCACTCAGGACAGTTGCATCTTCTACAACAACCACGTGCTCTTCGACGACTACACCGGCGTTGTCCTCGACCCGGAGGAAGGAAAGCGGATCGCCTACGCGCTCGGGGAGGCCAGGGCGGCCATCCTCCGCAACCACGGGCTGCTGACCGTGGGCCACACCGTCGACGAAGCCCTTTGGCTGTTTGTGTCTATGGAGCGCTCCTGCCAGGCACAACTACTAGCCGAGGCAGCCGGTACTCCCACGCTCATCGACCACGAGACGGCCAAGCTCACCCAGGATCTGATCGGAAGCCCGGCCGCCGGCTGGTTCAGCGCCCAGCCACTCATCGATCGCATCCTGCGCGAGGAGCCGGACCTCCTCGACTGAACCCGGGAGGCGCCTCGTTCAGGCCGCGTCAGTGACGAACAGCCGGTCGATGTCGCGGCGGTAGAGGATCCGGATCCGGAGATCAGGCCGTTGGGCCCGTAGTCGCCGGACTTTACGGTTTTTTCGGGTGACCAGTGCCTGGCGAAGGGTGGTCACCTCGAGGTAGAGGTCATAGTCGGGAAGATAGAAATCGGGCGTGAAAGCCGATCGGGGATGACCTTGACGGTCTCGCTCCAGGACAAAAGTCCGCGGCTCGTATTCCCAGGTGATCCCGTAGAAGTCGAGCAGGCCGGCGATCTGTCTTTCTGATTCATGGGCGAAGTCGACCGGCTCGGGCTGCGGTCGGAGTTGCCGGATCGTGCTCATGGCATGCCCGGGGGTGGGCTCCGAACCGGCTATCGGCCGGTGGCCCGGATCTCCCTTCCCGCCCTGTCCGGGGCATCCCCGGGGTGAAGTTCGACGATCTTGGCATCCAGGTCCTCCTTCACGGCGGCCAGCGGAAGGATATTGAGAACCCCCTGTCCATTGCGGAGGAGATCGATGATCTCATCCTCGCCCCGCCGCACCATTACCGAGGTGCCCTGGATGACCAGGTTGACCTGGGTGACATCCTCGTCAAGTTGGTCCTCCATATATTCGAAGACGTCACGAATCAACTGGAGCCGGATCCCGGCGTCGAGCAGTGCCTTGATGGCCCGGAGTTGGAGGAGGTCGCGGTAGGAGTATCGGCGCCTTGTTCCGCTGCCCCGGGCGTCGGCTAGCGACGGGCGGACCAGGTCGGTACGCGCCCAGTAGTCGAGCTGGCGGTAGGTGATACCGACGATCTCAGCGGTTCGGTGCCCGCTGTAGCCGTCGATCGGATCGATGCCGTCCATCAGATGCCCTCCTGCCCCGCTGCACTACGCCTCCAGCAGACCGCTCCGAGCCACCGGATCACACACGGGAAACTACACCTTTGTGATGCCACCAGAGTAGGCCGACAGGCATCGTGGGTCAACGATTTCGGGGGCCCTTACGCGCTCAGGGCGCGAAAACAACCGATTTCCGTGGCATCTCGGCGTTCGGGAATGGGCTTATCCGCCGGCGAAGTCATCCGGGTTGACGGTGTCGAGAAAAGCCCTGAACTCCTCAACCTGCGCCTCGGCTACTGGTTCGTCGCCGTCCGACGGCGCGACGTAGCCCGCTTCTTCGAGAACCTCCACGGCGACAAAGATCTGGGCTCCTGTGCGAACGGCCAGGGCGATGGCATCCGACGGTCGGGCTGAGACCATCTCCACCCCCGCCGAACCCCGCAGGTAGATCTCGGCAAAGAAGGTCCGGTCACGGAGTTCACTGACCACGACCTGTTCCGGGACCACCGAAAAGGCCTCAAGCACGGCGGTCATTAGGTCGTGGGTCATCGGCCGAGGCGGTTCTTGTCCCGACAGGGCCAATCCGATGGCCGTCGCCTCGGGTAGGCCGATGAAGATCGGAAGTAGTCGCTCGCCGTCCTCCTCGCGCAGGAGCACGACAGGCGTGTTGGAGGGAAGAACTTGCTGGACCCCGACCACCTCCATCTTGATCATCGGCTCGACATCCCCCCTCATGTCGTGACCCTACCCGGGGTCGCCGGAAGCCCCCGGGCCAGACCGAGCACCTCGTCAAGCAACTCGGATCGACCCCCCGGGCCGTACTCTTCAAGGTGCTCGGGATCGAGGGATACGACTGCAGGAAGGTTCCTGAACATGCCCCGATGGTCCAGCCCGTAGCCGACCACGAAGCCTTCCTCGAGCACGAACCCCGAGTGCTCTACCGGCACCGGGAGGACCCGCCGATCCGTTCGGTCAAAAAGCGCGCAGACCCGGATCTCGGACGGGCCGTGGGCCTCCAGGTGGCGGCGCAGGAAGTCCAGTCGGAACCCCGTGTCGACCACCCCTTCGACTAGCACCACCTTCCGACCGGTCACATCGGTGGCAAGGTCCCGGGTCAGGCGTACCCGGCCGCTATCGGGTGCGAACGCGGTGAGTGCCAGGAAGTCCACTTCGACCTGGTGCTCGATGGAGCGAATCAGGTCGGCCATAAACGGCAGACAACCCTTCAGGACACCTACCACCACGGATTCGGAGTCGAGAATATCGGTGAGGTCGGCCGCCAGTTGGGCCACCCGTTTCCGGATGGCGTCGGCGTCCCTGAGAAGATACGGAGCCCTCATGGGGTCACCGGTTCAACCCGGTGAGGGACCGCCTGAGTAACAGGTGGTGGAGCTGGGAACCAGCCTCCACCACCTCTTCAAGGTCATGCTGAGCCGACTCCCGGGACGCACTATCGCCACTGGCCACACGGGCCACTAGTAGTTGCTCCAAGACACCGGCCTCCCGCTGGGCGGCAATGAGATACATACGGAGGTGGCGGACGTCGAGACCCAGGCTCAATAGACGCACGGCCAGCCGGGCCGCCAGAAGCGCCGACTCGTCGTACACCCTGGTCCGTCCCGCGGACTGAGCCACTACCAGGCCGTGGTGTTCCAGGCGGGCCACCACATCAGGTACGACGCCCAGAGTGGCCGCTAGTTCCTCCAGGGTCATGCTGACCGACCCGACCATCCTCTCATTTTCAGCCTTCGTATGACTTTAATAGTATTATGACTCTGGTGGGGGAACAAGGCGTCCATCTCTATCCTTTATTTAACGGTT
>JAKUSA010000071.1 GCA_022449565.1 Acidimicrobiales bacterium
GCCGGCCGGGCCAAGGCAGTAGGCCAGGCCACCTTCGCTGTGGTAGATGGCCATCCGTCCGGTCCGTACCAGGACGATGTCGCCGGCCCGGATCTCCACCCCGCCCATGGCTGCTGCCTCGTCGAGGTCTCCAGCTGTGATGGCGTAGGGGCAGTCCAGGATGTCGACGCCCTTGATCCGGGCTACGTCTAGGAGGACCCCGCGGGAACAGAGGCTCCGGATGCGTTCGATGCCGCAGCGGGTGGCGCCCTCCTCCCCGGTCACCGTGGTGTCCGGGTACCCGTTGTAGACCCGGCCTCCGTAGGAAGCGTGACAGAGGCCGTCCCAGTGAGTGCCGGCCTGGAGTCCCATCTGCACGGCGTCGTCGCTGGTGTGGAAGACGTCCGGGTCGGCGTTGGGTTCCAGGGGATCGTTGAGAGCGATCATCGTCCTGGTCGGGTTGTCTCGGCCGGGAATGAACCCCACTTGGATGCCGTCGGCTTCTAGAGGCACGGCCAGCGGGAAGGTTTTCCCAGTGCGGATACAGTCGCCGCCCGCCCGGACCGCCTCCTGGGTGATCAGGTTGAGGGTACCCAGTTCGTCGTCGTCACCCCAGCGGCCCCAGTTGCGCACCCGAGCCGAGATCTCGATGAAGCGTTCGGACAGCGCCATGGTCGGCCTCTCGGTCGCTGGTCTGCGGGGGCCAACCTAGTCCCGGGCCGGTCTCAATAGCCGGCCTCGAGGTCCACTAGGCCCTCAAGCGGGCGACCGGCCAGCCAGCGCTCCAGGTTCTCTGCGAACATGTCCGCCACCCGGCGAAGGTAGCCCGGGCCGGCCCACGAGACATGCGGGCTGAACAACACTCGTGGGTGCTCGTAGAGCCAGTGGCCCTCCGGGAGGGGCTCGGGGTCGGCCACGTCCAGGGATGCCCGACCCACTCGTCCTTCGTCGAGGGCTCGTCGGAGGGCTTCCTGGTCGACCAGGGCCCCGCGGGCCACGTTGACCAGATGGATTCCGGGCTTGGCGGCGTCCAGAAGGTCGTCGTCGACCAGGTGGTAGGTGGTCGGGGTGAGTGGTGCGGCCAGTACTAGGTGGTCCGCTTCGGCCACCGCGGCGGCGGGGGACGCCACGACCTCCACCTCCGGTAGGGGAGAGGACCCGGGAGTCCGTCGGACGGCGAGGATTCGGCAGCGGAACGGCACCAGGCGCTCGGCGACCGCCAGGTTGATCGAACCCAGTCCGACGAGGGCCACCGTGGCCTCTGCTAGCCGGTCGAGTCGGGTCAGGAACCACTCTTCGGGTGGCTCGTCTACCCACGTTCCGGGGAGGCGCTTGGCCCAGGCGAGGATCATGGCCATCACCCACTCGGCGATCGCCTCGGCCGACACGCCTCGCGAGCAGGTCACCAGGCGGTCGCCGAAAGCCCCAAGCGGCAGGTGGTCCACCCCGTGACCGGTGCAGTGCACCCAGCGGACGCCCCGTCCGAGGAGGTCTACGAGGTTGTCCGAGGGGCCGGCCACCGTGACCAGCACCTCGCCGGACACGCCGGGTGGAACCGGCCCGGAGGTCGGAACCCGAACGAACTTCACTCCGGGGAAGAGTCCTTCCAGTTCGCCGAGACGCAGGTAGCCGTCGGGGAGGTGGCACAGGACCGTCGTGGGGACCGAAGGCATTGGGGGTGTTCTACCTCGTGTCGTTTTCGGGTCCGGTAGTCATCGGGTCCGTTCCCGGAGGAGTACCTCCTGGGCGACGGTGGCCACGTGGGTCCCGTCGAGTGCGAAGACCTCACCAATCGACAGGCCCCGACCTCCGTTTAGGCCGTGCGATCGGAAGTCGTGAAACTGCCAGTCGTCGGCCCTGGCTGGGCGGTGGAACCAAATGGAGTGGTCGAGGCTGGCCCCGATAAATAGTTCCTGGTAACTGGACCATCCGTCACCGACGTCGGATATGCGTGGATGGGAGCTGCTGACTGCCTCGGTGGGGACGTCGTCGGAAGCGTAGGCCAGCGCGCAAGCCTGCAGGACTGGGTCGTCGTCCATCGGTCCGGTGACCCGCAGCCACCCGCAGGACCGCCCGACTTCCGGCGGTCTAGGTCGACGTTCCAGCAGGGGAGCCCAGTTTTGAGGCGGCCGGTCATCGGGTCGTCCGGCGTCGTTGGGCAGGGCGGACTCTTGGACGTCGGCCTGGTCCTCGGTGACCTGGAACGAACAGGACAGGTTGAGGATCGCCCCCTCCGACTGGCGGGCCACCACCCGCCGAGTGGTGAACGACCGGCCGGTGCGGATCCGGTCCACCTCGTACCGGATCGGCTCGTCGCTGGTTCCCCCGCGGATGAAATAGGCGTGGAGGGAGTGGATGGGACGGTTGGACTCCACCGTGGCCGAAGCGGCGCACAATCCCTGGGCTACCACCTGGCCGCCGTACACCCGGCCCCACGGGTAGTCGGGACCGACACCCACGTAGACGTCGGGGCCGTGGGGTTCGAGGGCCATCAGGGTGGGGAAGTCTCCGATCTCGAATCCCATGGTCCCTGCGGTGGTTCAGCGGTCAAGTGCCATGGCCATGTGGAGGGCGACGCCGTGGGCCATGCCGTCCTCGTTGAGCCGCATCCGGTTGGAATGGCACGGTGGGGCGGTCAGCGAATCCTCCACGTCGGCCGGGCAGACACCGAGGAAAGCCATCGCGCCCGGAACCTGTTGGAGTAGGTACGAGAAGTCCTCACCGCCCATGACCGGCGAGGGAAACTCCACGTGGCCGTCGGGCCCCAGCGTCTCGGCACAGGCTCTAGCAAAGCGGGCCGCCTCGCCGGCATCGTTGACGGTGACCGGGTATCCCTCCTGGATCCGGACCTCGGCGGTGCAGCGGTGGGCTGAGGCGATCGAGGCGCACACTCGTTCCACTGCCTCGCGGGTCTGGTCCCGGGTGCCCTCAGAGACACACCGGATGGTTCCCTCGAACCGGGCGATCTCAGGGATCACGTTGTGGGTGGTACCCGCCTCGACATGGGCCACAGTTACCAGTGCCGGATCGAAGGCGTTGATCTCTCGCGTGATCGCCGTTTGGAGCGCGCCGATCATGGCGGCCATCGGTGGGACCGGGTCCACGCACAGGTGGGGCATCGAGGCGTGGCCGCCCCGCCCGGTGACGGTCACCGAGATCTCGTCGGTGGAGGCCAGCATCGGCCCGGCCCGGCAGCCGGCGAACCCGATGGGAAGGTTGGGCGTGATGTGCAGGGCAAACGCCCGGTCGACTCCGTCAAGCACGCCTTCATCGATCATTATCGGGGCGCCTCCGGCCCCCTCCTCCCCGGGCTGGAACATAAACCTGACCCGACCGGCGAACCGGTCGCGCATATCTGACAGGAGCCGGGCCGCTCCGACCAGCATCGCTGTGTGGGCGTCATGGCCGCAGGCATGGGCCCGACCCTGCTCAACCGAGCAGAAGTCCTCGCCGCTCTCCTCGGTCATGGGCAGTGCATCGGTGTCAGCTCGTAGCAGGACGGTGGCCGGCTGGCCGCTGCCCTCCCCGTCGAGGTCGGCCACCACTGAGGTGAGGCCCTCGCCTGCTCGAACAGCGAGGGGCAGGCCGTCGAGCGCGGCGATGATCCGTTGCTGGGTGCTCGGGTTGTCGAGGCCAAGTTCGGGATGGCGATGAACGTCGCGTCGTAGCGCCACGACATCGTCGAGGATCGTTCCTGCCGCTTCGAGCATTTCGTGCATCGGGCCATCATTGCCGACCCGGGTCCGGGTCGGCGGACCGGGCGGTCGGCAGGGCAGACTCCCGGTATGTCCGTGACCGACGAGGAGATCCACCGTCTGCTCTCGGAGTGTCTTCCGGGTCGGGACCCCGATACGCGGTCGACGGTACTGGGGGCAGGCAGCGACGACCTGGGTATCGGGCGGCGGTACCTGGAGGCTCTGGTCGAGGGTGGGTGGATGGTTCCTACTTGGCCGGTGGCCCACGGGGGGCGTGACGCTGACGATGACCTGGCGGTCCGGATAGGTACCGCCCTGGGCGGCTACGAGGGTGCCGACCTCTACCCCTATGGGGTGGGGTTGAGCCTTGTCGGTCCGGTACTTCTCGAGCGGGGCACTTCCGAACAGCAGGCGCGGTGGTTGAGGGCGATCGCTGACGGCTCGGAAATATGGTGCCAGATGTTCTCCGAGCCAGACGCTGGGTCCGATCTGGCGAACGTCGGGATGCGGGCCGACCGAGATGGCGACGGGTGGATACTTGGTGGGTCCAAGGTCTGGACCTCGCGGGGGGCCTATTCCCGGTGGGGGATGTGTCTGGCCCGCACCGACCCCGGAGCGGCCAAGCACCGGGGGCTCACCATGTTCGCCGTCGACATGGACGCCGAGGGCGTCGAGGTCAGGACCCTGGACCAGATGAACGGTGACCGGCACTTCAGCGAGGTGTTCGTAAGTGGCGTGCGGGTACCCGACACCGACCGGATTGGTGACCTGGGGTCCGGCTGGGCGATTGCCCTCCAGACCTTGGCCCTGGAGCGGGCCAGCCTAGGTAGCCGGTCCTTCGGTGGGGGCGACGCACCGGAGGCGGGGCTCCCACCATGGTTGCAGGACTGGCGGGCCGCGGGACACATGTCCGACCCGGTTCGCCGTCAGGAGGCCATGCGCACTTACGTCCTCCACCGGGTCAACCAGTTGACGGCCGCCCGGGCCGCCTCGGTGGCCAGTGTTGGGTCCGGCCCGGCCGGGTCCGGGGCCAAGTTGCGGAGCGTGGCCGTGTTCAAGGCCCGGGCCTACCTCGGCAAGGACCTTACGGGAGCCGCCGGGATGCTCGTCGAATCGCCCGGGCACCTCGAATTTCTTACTGCCCCCTCCATGTCAATCAGGGGTGGGACCGATGAGGTCCAGCGCAACATTCTGGGTGAGCGGGTTCTGGGCCTGCCGCCCGAACCACGGCTCGACAAGGACGTTCCCTGGCGGGACCTCCTGCGGGGAGGCTGACTGGTCGGCCTCCCCGGAAGGGTCCTCCGGGCGGTCGGGCGGGCAAGATAGGGGCGTGCGGGCGGTGGTAATCGACGGATACGGCGGACCCGAGGTCCTCGGGCTGCAGGACGTGCCGGCACCTGAACCCGGACCGGGAGAGGTCATCGTCGAGGTCCTGGCCAGTGCCCTGAACCGCGCAGACATTCTCCAGCGTATGGGCCTCTACCCGGGTCCACCCACCGAGCATGAAGTACCGGGGCTGGAGTTCGCCGGCCGGGTATGCGCTCTCGGCGACGGGTCGACCCGCTGGTCGGAAGGCGACGAAGTGATGGGCATCGTCGCTGGCGGCGCCCATGCCGAACGACTGTCCATCCACCAGGACCAGGCCATGCGCCTCCCCCGAGGCATGTCGCCGTTGCTGGCCGGTGCTCTCCCCGAGGTGTTCATTACGGCGTGGGACGCCCTTGTCCTCCAGGGGGGGCTGGTTGTCGGGGGGACGGCGCTGGTCCACGCTGGCGCGTCGGGCGTCGGGACGGCAGCCATCCAGATTGGCCGCATGGTCGGAGGCGAGGTGCTGGTGACGGTCTCGGGCCCCAAGAGGGATCGCTGTCTGGACCTCGGCGCCGTGTTGGCCGTCGACTATCGGTCCGACGACTGGGTGGCCGCGGTGGCCGAGCACACCGAGGGCCGGGGGGTGGACGTGGTGCTTGACGTGGTAGGGGGCGATTACCTGGACCGGAACGTTGACGCACTAGCCATCGGTGGGACGATCATCCAGGTCGGGGTGATGGGCGGGGGAACCGCTCGGTTCGGGCTCGGCAAGCTACTGCCCAAGCGGGCGACCATTGTCGGGACAGTGCTCAGGGCTCGATCGCCGGAAGAGAAGATCGTCCTCAGTCGGGCCTTCGAAGCCGACGTGGTTCCTGGGTTCGACGAGGGGGTCCTACAGGTGGTCGTGGACCGGCGCTACCCCCTAAGCGAGATCGCTGACGCCCATCGCTACATGGAGACCAACGCCAATGTGGGCAAGATCGCCCTTGACGTGGCCGGCTGAGGCCGGTTCGGCTCAGCGGTGCGCGATCAGTGGGACGTCTCTTTCCGCCGGACCGATGTAGATCTGCCGGGGGCGGGCGATGCGCGAGTTCTGCTCCAACATCTCGTCCCAGTGGGCCAGCCACCCGGGGGTCCGCCCGATGGCGAAAAGTACGGTGAACATCTCCACCGGGAACCCCATCGACTGGTAGATCAGGCCTGAGTAGAAGTCCACGTTGGGGTAGAGACGGCGGTCGACGAAGTAGTCGTCGGCCAGGGCTACCTCCTCCAACTTCAGCGCCATATCGAGCAACGGGTTCTTGCCGGTCACCTCGAAGACCCGGTGGGCGGCCTCCTTGATGATGCGTGCTCGGGGGTCGTAGTTCTTGTAGACCCGGTGACCGAATCCCATGAGCCTCCGCTCTCCGGCCTTGACCGCCCTGATGAACTCGTCGACCTTGTCGTAGGAGCCGATCTCCTCGAGCATCCGCAGCACCGCCTCGTTGGCACCGCCGTGCCGGGGCCCGGACAGGGCGGCGCACGCCGCCGAGACCGCTAGGTAGGGGTCGGCGTGGGAACTGCCTACCACCCGGCCCGCGGTCGTCGAGCAGTTCTGGCCGTGGTCCGCGTGGAGGACGAAGAGCAGGTCCAGCGCTTGGCGCAGTACCGGGTCGGCCTCGAAGGCCACCTCGCCGGGTCGGAACATCATGGACAGGAAGTTCTCGGTGTAGTCGAGTTCCGGATCCGGGAGGACGTAGGGGGTGCCGACACTGCGGCGGTAGGCGCTGGCGGCCAGGGTCGGCATCTTGGCGATGAGCCGAACGATCTGGCGGCGACGGTTCGCCGGGTCCTGGATGTCCCGGCTCTCTGGGAAGAAGGTGGACAGGGCGGCTACCGTCGAGACCAGTACCCCCGTGGCGTGGGCATCGTCGCGGAACCCCTCCAGGATCCTCTTGTGGAAATTCTCGTGGATCAGTGCTGCTTCGGCGATCTCGGTCTGCCAGCCCTCCAGTTGGTCACCGTTGGGCAGCTCGCCGGTGATCAGCAGGTAGGCCACCTCCAGGAAGCTGCACTCCTCGGCCAACTGTTCGATTGGGTAGCCGCGGTAGCGGAGGTAGCCCTTGTCGCCATCCACTTCGGTCACCGCACTGTCGGCGCCCGAGGTGGTGCCAAAGGAGGGGTCGCTAAACCAGATACCGGGGAGCAGGCGGCTCCAGGGCCCCGAGTCGACGCCACCGTCGGTGATCGGGATCTCAGTCGACTTGCCGGTCCGGTTGTCGGTGATGGAGACGCTTTCGGGCACGTGGATCCTTTCCCGGGGTGTGCCTCCTGAGGATACCGACGGCGGGAAGGGTGAAGCACAGGCTACTGGGGTGAAAATCCGAGATTCTTTAACTATTGGGGAGGACTCCGGTTCTCGGTTACCCAGTTAGTTCCCGAGACGGAAGGAACAATCGTTGATATTTGGGCCGAGTCCAGCGTTAGAAGAGGGCCCTCAGAGTGGCGTGTTGTCGTGGCGTCGACGAGGGAGGCGCTCGCGCTTTCCGGACAGCATCTCGAGAGCGGAGGCCAACTCAGCCCTGGTCTCGGCCGGTTCGATTACCCGGTCGACCGATCCGCGCTCGGCGGCGATGTAGGGGTTCAGGAGCCGTTCCTGGTAGGACGCCTCTAGGGCGGCTCGTTCGTTGTCCTCGGCGTCCCGATGCAAGATCTCGACTGCCCCACGGGCTCCCATGACCGCGATCTCCGCGGAGGGCCAGGCCAGCATCAGGTCGTTGCCCATGTAGCGCGAGTCCATGACGATGTAGGCGCCACCAAAGGATTTTCGCAGGGTCACGCATACCCGGGGAACGGTGGCCCGGGCGTAGGCGAAGGCCATCTGCGCTCCGTAGCGGATCATGCCGCGCCACTCCAGGTCCTTCCCCGGGTAAAAGCCGGAGGTGTCGACGAGGGTCACCAATGGAAGGTTGAAGGCGTCGCAGAATGCCACGAAGCGCGCGCCCTTCTGTGAGGCGCCGATGTCGAGGGTTCCGGCCACCGACTGTGGTTGGTTGGCCACCAGACCCACTGGTCGGCCGCCGATCGTGGCCAGCGCGGTGACCAGGTTGGAAGCCCACTCGGAGCGTGGTTCGAGGAGGTGGCCGTCGTCGACGATGCAAGTCATCACTGAGCGAACGTCATAGCTGCCCGTGGTTGAGGCGGGGATCAGGTCTCCGGCTTCGGGAGTGGCCCGGTCGACCGGGTCGGTGCACGGCCACCGGGGTGGTTCGTCGTCGGCGTGGTCGGGCAGGTAGGAGAGGAGTTCGCCGATCAACTCGTCGGCCTCTGCGCGGTCGGCCACTGTGAAGTGGGCGACGCCTGATGTCCGGAAGTGGATCGCCGTACCGCCCAGTTTCTCGTTCGTGAGTTCCTCGCCCGTGAAGTGTTCGACCATCCGCGGTCCGCTGACGAAGGCGTAGGCCTCGGCGACCATGACCACTACGTCGGCCAGGCCCAGCAGGAGGGCCGGGCCGGAGACGGTGGGGCCGGTCACGCAGAACACCATCGGTACGAGGCCGGAGCAGGCCACGAATTCTCGGGCTGCAATTCCCCATCCGTGAACCGCGGCCACTCCCTCGTCGATCGCCGCACCTGAGGAACTCACGAAGCAGACCAGCGGGAGTCGTTGCTCACGGGCCGTGCGGGCCGCAACGGCCAGGTTCTCGCCGTCGGCCGGTCGTAGTACCCCCCGGTCGTCGTCGGCGATTTCCACCACCAAGGCGCGGCGGCCATCGAACTCGCCGAGGGCAAAGGCCACAGAGCCTCCGGTCCGGCACCTAAGGCCGAGCACCCGGCTATCCGATGTGGTGGTCACGGCTCCAGCGTGACATGAATTCCGGGTGGGGCGGGGCCGATCTCCCTGATCACCTCCCGGATCACCTCCCGGGAGGCCCGGGCCGGGAGCGACGGAGTCGTGCGCTTGTTCCGGATCAGGGCCACTGATCGTCGAGAGAGCCCCTCGACTCGGACC
>JAKUSA010000072.1 GCA_022449565.1 Acidimicrobiales bacterium
CTACGAAGCCTTTCGGGTCATGCCCTACTCGTGGGGGGCCGAAACCCCGCTATCCAACTTTGAGATCCGCCTCGACGACGCCACGAGGCCCCGCCAGGACCCGGCCATCACTGTGGCCTTCGACCTGGAACCGCGCACCGACGACCCCGGGCCGATGCGGCTCCTGGCCTGGACGACCACCCCGGGGAGGGTTCGGTCCAACTTGGCCGTGGGCGTCGGCCCGGACGTCGACTACGCCCTGAGGCGGGACCCCGACGGCTTTGTCTACGTTCTGGGCGCCGCGGCGCAGGAACGCTACGAGACCCAGTTGGCGGGAACCGAGGACCTGGGCGTAGTGAAGGGCGCCGAGCTGGTTGAACGCTCGTACCGGCCGCTGTTCGACTTCTTCGCCGATCGGACCGACGCCTTTCGGGTGCTGGGAGCCGACTGGGTAAACGCCGCCGAGGGGACGGGGGTGGTCCATATGGCGCCCGGGTTCGGCGAGGAGGACCAGGTGCTCTGCGAGGCCAACGACATCCCCATCGGAGGTGTCGTACCGGTCGACGATCGGGGGCGGTTCACCGAGGACATCCCCGAATGGGCCGGGGTCAATGTCTTCGAGGCCAACCCGCAGATCATCAGCACCCTCGCCGAGGCCGGCCGACTAATCCGGCACGACAGCTACGAACACAACTACCCGCACTGCTGGCGGACTGATACGCCGATCATCTACAAGGCCATCTCGTCGTGGTACGTGCGGGTCACTGACCTGAAGGAGCAACTGCTGGCCAACAACCAGACCATTAACTGGGTTCCCGACCACGTTCGGGATGGCCGGTTCGGGATGTGGCTGGAGGGGGCCCGGGACTGGTCGATCAGCCGCAACCGCTTCTGGGGGTCGCCGATCCCGGTGTGGCGCAGTGACGACGACCAGTACCCGCGAACCGACGTCTACGGCAGCCTTGACGAGATCGAGGCGGACTTCGGGGTGCGGCCAGACGACCTGCACCGTCCGACCATCGACGCGCTAACCCGGCCGAACCCGGACGACCCGACCGGACGCTCCACCATGCGGAGGGTCCCCGAGGTGCTGGACTGCTGGTTCGAGTCGGGGGCCATGCCCTTCGCCCAGGTCCACTACCCGTTTGAGAACAAGGAGTGGTTCGACGACCACTTCCCGGCCGACTTCATTGTCGAGTACATCAACCAGACCCGGGGCTGGTTCTATACCCTCCACGTCCTGGCCACCGCCCTTTTCGACCGACCGGCGTTCCAGAATGTGATCTGCCACGGAATCCTGCTGGCTGAGGACGGCGCCAAACTCTCCAAAAAGCTTCGCAACTACACCGAGCCCACAGAGATCTTCCAGCACCAGGGCTCCGATGCCCTCCGGTGGTACTTCACCTCCACAGGCATCCTCCGAGGCGGCGACCTGCGGATCAGCGACGCCGGGATCGACGAGGTGGTCCGCCGGATACTGCTTCCGATCTGGAGCGCTTACAGCTTCTTCACTCTGTACGCCAACGTCGATGGACACCGGGCCGGGTTCCGCACCGACTCGGAGCACCTCCTGGACCGGTACATGCTGGCCAAGACCCAGCAGTTGGTCACCTCGGTCAGCGAACGGATGGACGCCTACGACCTGCCCGGGTCCACCGAGGTCATCGGCGGGTTCGTCGACGCTCTCAACAACTGGTACATCCGACGTAGCCGGGACCGCTTCTGGGCCCCCAACTCGGCGGAGAACGCCGCGGACAAGCGCGACGCCCATGACACCCTCTACACGGTGCTGACTACCTTCGCCCGAGTAGCCGCCCCGTTCCTACCCATGGTCGCCGACGAAATCCACTCGGGTTTGACCGGCGGCCCCAGCGTGCACCTCGCCGACTGGCCCGACCCGGCCGACCTGCCCGACGACCTCGGTCTGGTGGACGCCATGGACCGGGTGCGGGACGTGGCCTCCACCTCGCTGAGGCTCCGGGAAGACCACGGGCTTCGGGTCCGCCTGCCATTGCCCTCGCTGACGGTGGCTGGCCCGGGGGGCAACGTCCTGTCGGCGTTTGTGGACCTACTCGTTGACGAGGTCAACGTGAAGTCTGTGGAGTTAACCGACGACCTGGGGACCTACGCCAGGCGGGTGCTGCGACCAAGGGGATCGGTGCTCGGCCCCCGCCTGGGGGGCGAAGTTCAGACCGTGTTCGCCAGCGCCCGATCCGGCGACTGGGTCCTGGCCGCCGACGGCACGGCCACCGTCGCCGGCCACCAGCTCTCCGCCGATGAGTTCGACCTAGCTCTCGAGTCGCGCGAGGGGGTCACGTCAGCAGCCCTGGCTTCGGGGGACGCGGTGGTCGTACTCGATACCACAGTCACCGAGGGGCTAGCCCGGGAGGGCCTGGCCCGGGACGTGGTCCGGCACGTCCAGCAAGCTCGGCGGGACGCCGACCTTGTGGTCACCGACCGGATCCTCCTGTGGCTGGACGGCGACGCCACGATGCTCGACGCTGTCCGAGACCATGAGGGTTGGGTGGCCGGTCAGGTGTTGGCCACCGAAATTACTTACGGCCCGGCCGACGATGCCCCCTCCACCACGGTGGCCATCGAGGGGGCTGAGGTCACTTTGGCTTTCGTGGTGGCCTGAATCGACCCGGTCAGCACCGGGCCGATCCCCCACCCGGAGTCAGCCCACACGGCCGAGGTGTCGGATTCTCTTGACACGGGTGTAATTACATGCGTGCAATATTGAGTCCGGGGCGACCGCGGATCCCACTACTCCGAGCCAGAAATCAGGGTTGGGCGAACGTTCCTCCGGGCCTATTCGAGACGGGGATGCCGACGGGGCCGAGGGGTGCCGGGAAGGGATGACGAGCCCGTGGCACTGCTGGAGGAACTCCCCGAGACCATCGCCGAACCAGCCAGCGAGGACGCGACCGGTAGCCAGGGGATGCGGGTCCGCAAACGCAACGGTGATCTCGAGCCTGTTGACGTCAACAAGATCGTCCGCGCCGTCGAACGGTGCGCGGTGGGCCTCGCCGGAGTGGACCCCATGCGGGTCGCCACCCGAACCATCTCCGGCCTCTGCGACGGGGCGACTACCGAGGAACTCGACGAACTCTCGATCCGGACCGCCGCGGCCTTCATCGTCGAGGAGCCCCACTACTCCCGACTGGCCGCTCGGCTCCTGTCCACGGTGATCGACAAAGAGGTCCGTAACCAGGGCATCCACGCCTTTTCCCAGTCGATCGCCTCCGGCCACAAACTGGGGTTGATCAACGATCAGGTGGCGACCTTCGTGGCCGCCAAGGCCCGGAAATTCGACGACACCATCGACCGGGACCGCGACCACCTGTTCGAGTTCTTCGGACTCCGCACCGTCTACGACCGCTACCTACTCCGCCACCCGGAGGACCGCAGGGTCATCGAGACGCCCCAGTACTTCTTCCTACGGGTGGCTTGCGGGTTGGCCGCCAACCCTGACGACGCCATCCGGTTTTACCGCCTGATCTCCTCGCTGGAGTACCTGCCGTCCAGTCCGACCCTGTTCAACTCAGGAACCTCGCACCCGCAGATGTCGAGTTGCTACCTGCTCGACTCGCCCGAGGACAGCCTCGACGGGATCTACAAGCGCTACACCGACATCGCCCAGTTGTCGAAGTTCGCCGGTGGCATCGGCGTGGCCTGGCACCGGGTGCGGGCCAAGGGCTCGCTGATAAAGGGCACCAACGGACTCTCCAACGGGATCGTGCCGTGGCTAAAGACCCTCGACAGTTCGGTGGCCGCGGTCAACCAGGGCGGTCGGCGCAAGGGCGCGGCATGCGTCTACCTGGAAACCTGGCACGCCGACATCGAGGAGTTCTTGGAGTTACGCGACAACACCGGCGACCACCAGAGGCGCACCCACAACCTGAACCTGGCCAACTGGGTGCCGGACCTGTTCATGCAACGGGTGGAGAAGGACTGGGTGTGGTCGCTATTCGACCCCAAGGAAACCCCCCACCTCACCGACCTGTACGGCGAGGAGTTCGAATCCGCCTACCTGAAGGCCGAGGAGGAGGGTAGTTACGTGCGTCAAGTGTCGGCCCGGGATCTCTACAGCCGAATGATGCGCACCCTCGCCCAGACAGGCAACGGCTGGATGACCTTCAAGGACGCCTCCAACACCAAGTGCAATCAGACGGGCCAACCCGACCGGGTGGTGCACTTGTCCAACCTGTGCACAGAGATCCTGGAGGTGACCGATCAGTCAGAGACCGCTGTGTGCAACCTGGGCTCGGTGAACCTCGGCGCCCTGGTGGTCAACGGGTCCTTCGACTTCGAGCGCCTCGGCGAGGTAGTCGGTACCGCAGTGCCGTTCCTGGACCGGGTAATCGACATCAACTACTACCCCACCCCCGAGGCGCAGTACTCCAACGACGCCTGGCGTCCGGTGGGCCTGGGCCTCATGGGCCTTCAGGACGTGTTCTTCAAGCTGGGCCTGGCCTTCGACTCCCCGGAAGCCCGGGACCTGTCCCGTCGGATCTCCGAAGAGATCTACTTCCACGCCCTGTGGGCCTCTACGGAGTTGGCCAAGCAGTTCGGGCCACACGCCAACTTCGACCAGACCCGGGCGGCGGCCGGCTCCCTCCAGTTCGACCTCTGGGGGGTGGAGCCGACCGACCCCGAGCGTTGGGCCACCCTACGGGAACGCGTCGCCACCCACGGGCTGCGTAATTCTCTGATGATCGCCATTGCGCCGACGGCCACCATCGCCTCGATCGCCGGCTGCTACGAGTGCATAGAACCGCAGGTGTCCAACATGTTCAAGCGTGAAACCCTCTCCGGCGAGTTCCTCCAGATCAACCGCTACCTGGTGTCCGAGCTCCGGGAGCGTGGGCTCTGGTCCGAGGCCGTAGCTAACGACGTCAAGCAGGCTGAAGGCTCCATCCAGGAAGTGGAAGTCATCCCCGACGACCTCAAAGAGGTCTACCGCACCGCCTGGGAGATCCCGATGAGGTCGTTGATCGACATGGGAGCCGACCGCGGGGCATTCATCGACCAGAGCCAGTCCCTGAACCTGTTCATCGAGTCGCCGACCATTGGCAAGCTTTCCTCGATGTACCTCCACGCTTGGAAGTCCGGGCTCAAGACCACCTACTACCTGAGATCCCGTCCAGCGACCCGCATCAACAAGACGACCGTCGACACCACAACCGGCACCAATGGAGCAGGCCACCCGGACGACGGCGGGAAGGCTAGGGAGTTCACCGACTCAGAAGCAGTGGCCTGCTCGCTGGAGAACCCGGAGACCTGCGAGGCGTGCGACTGATGGCCCTCTCGGAAGCCGAGCTCCACCCGTTCCCCGAAGAGGAACTGTCCGACCGGCCGTCTGACAGGCCGAACCCGACCGGCCGGCCAGCCAACATCCTGGACCCAGGCTTCGACCTGACCCTGCGACCCATGCGCTACCCGGACTTTTACAACATGTACCAGGACGCCATCAAGAACACCTGGACCGTCGACGAGATCGACTTCTCAGACGACCTGGTGGATCTTCGCAGTCGACTGGTTCCTGCCGAGAAACACCTGATCAGCCGACTGATCGCCTTCTTCGCCACCGGCGACTCGATCGTGGCCAACAACCTCGTCCTGAACCTCTACCAGCACATCAACGCACCCGAGGCCCGGATGTACCTTTCGCGCCAACTTTACGAAGAGGCGCTGCACGTCCAGTTCTACCTCACCCTGCTGGACAACTACATCCCCGACCCGGCCGAGCGGGAAGCCGCCTTCGCGGCGATCCACAACATCCCGTCTATCCGTAAAAAGGCCGAGTTCTGCTTCAAGTGGATGGGCTCGGTGAACGACCTAGACGCCCTGGACACAGACAGGAAGCGCCGGCTCTTCCTGATGAACCTGATCTGCTTCGCCACCTGTATCGAGGGGTTGTTCTTCTTCGGAGCCTTCGCTTACGTCTACTTCCTGCGGGACAAGGGCCTGCTGAACGGCCTGGCCGCCGGCACCAACTGGGTGTTCCGGGACGAGAGTTGCCACATGAACTTCGCCTTGGCCGTGGTCGACACGGTTCGGGCCGAACAGCCCGAACTGTTCGACAGGGACTTCGGCCGGCAGGTCACCGAGATGATCGACGAGGCGGTGGAATGCGAGTACCAGTTCGCCGAGGACCTCCTCGGCCAGGGGGTACCCGGGATGTCCACCACCGACACCCGGCAGTACCTGCAGTACGTGGCTGACCAGCGCTTGGTCCGCCTCGGCCTCGACCCGGTGTACGGGTCGAAAAACCCGTTCGGCTTCATGGAACTTCAGGACGTGCAGGAACTCACCAACTTCTTCGAGCGCACAGTCGTCGCCTACCAGATGGGCGTCGAGGGTGAGGTGGCATTCGACGAGGAATTCTAGGGCGTTCCCTGACCCTCCGATCCCCCGATCGGACCGCAGACGAGGCCCCTCAGGGGGCCTCGTCTGGTTCTGGCCCGGAAGAGTCCTGGTCGTCGCCGGACCCAGCACCCGATGATCGGCGACGCATTGCCAAAGTGCCGACTGCTAACGCGGCGACCACTGCGACGCCAATCCCCACCACCCAATCGGACCCACGGTCATCAGCGGCCGACGTGGACTCGCCGGTCGCCCGAGCGAGAGTCGTTGTGGCCGGTGCGACCGTGGGCGTGTCCACTGCCGTGGCCGAAATGGTTGTCGTGGTCACCGTGGAGGGCGCAACGATTGCCGGCGCCCTCGTCGTGGCCGACGGGACGGTGGACGTGGCCACCGCCATGGCCGGAACGGCTGTCGTGGTCACCGGGAGCGACGGTTTAGCCGGTTCGGTGGTGGTAGCCGGTTCGGTGGTCGGGCGGCCCCGGAATGGCCCGGTGATCTCGTAGGTCACACCGCCCATGCGACCCGGTGGCCCACCGCCCCAGTCGATGGCCGGGATGATGTCGCGGACCAATCGATTACCGGGACCCCTCTGGGAACTGAGGTAGAGCCGCCGCCCGTCCGGGTCGAAGCATGGTCCCGTGACGGCTGACAGTTCGTGGGCCGGGTCGGCGATCCGGCAGAACGGAGCGACCTCGCCTTCCGTGCTTACGATCACCAACTCGAGGTCACCGGCCGTCTCAGCCACGTACAGGTCGCCGGTCCACCGATCCACGGTGAGGTCGTCGATTCCGGTGAGCGGTTTCCGTCCCCCAAAGCCATCCCATACCAGTTCATGACGTCCGGCCGCCAGGTCGACCGCATGGACCCGGTCGTCAAATTGGGTGGCGAAGAACACCCAACCCTGGTGGTACCAGCAGCCCTTCCCGGCCGGGGTGGTGAAGGCGTCGGGGACCTGCTGGCGAGCCGGGTCGATCGCCTCGGACGGGTCAGCGACCTCCCGCCAGGACACCGAGCCGTCCCCGGCCACCGCCATGGCCTCGAGGGTTCCCGACGACAGATCGGGCCATGCCTCGGGGATGTACCGGTAGAGGCGACCGAACCGGTGGTCCTCGGTCAGGTAGACGGCCTCGCCGACCGGGTCAACCGCCGCCCCGCCGTGGTTCCGTAGTCCCATGGCCTCCCGGGCCTGGGGAAGTTGGGCGCCGCTTGGATCGCATTCCCAGATCCGTCCAGCACCGAAGAAATCAGCTTCGCAGGAAAGCCAGGTGCCCCACGGGGTAGGGGCACCTCCGGCGTTGGAGTGGCTCCAGGCCAGGATCGGATAGGCCCCGATGATGCTGCCGTCGTTATCGAAGTGGATCGACGACGCTCCGCCCCACGCCTCGTCCGGGGTGAGGTAGTTGGGGATGTCACTGTTGGAGGCCAGGTACCAGCCGCCTTCGCCGTCGGGGAAGGTGGCCGCGGCAGAGGGGAAAAGGTGCCACCAGTGGTCGGTATCGCCGACCGGGTCACCGGAAACGGCGACTACCCGGGAGGTGAAACCCTCAGGTAGGAGGAAGCCGTTGGTGTCCGGTGTCCGCCCCTCAATCGACCCGTAGGGGCCGGCCCCGGGTCGGGCCGGGGCGGCACCGGCAGGTTCGCTGCGGGTCAATAATCCGGCGCCTGCGGCGGCAGCCAGTCCGCGCCGCAAGAACGTTCGTCGGTCCATACCCGCTCCCGGTCGTACAGCCGGGTGATGACCCTAGGACGCTTTGGCGGCCATCAGCCGGTGCCATCGCCTTCCGTCGGTTCCCCTTCGGGACCGTCGGACTCACCGGTTCGGCGGCGGAGGGCCAGCAGACCGACCCCGAAAACGGCCAGCACAGCCGCCGAGAGGCCGACAGCCAGACCCGTCCCCCCACCTCCTTCGTCAGACTCCGACGAGGCGACCGACACCTCAGCCGCCCGGGCCAGGGTCGTGGTCGGTGGCGGGATCGTCGTTGTGGTGGTCGGCTCGATCCTGCCCCGGAAGGGCCCCGTCACCTCGTAGGTCACGCCACCGAAATTGCCTAGGTCGACTGCGGGCACCATCTCGTTGGTCGGTCGGGTTGTGGGACCGCGCTGCGAACTGAAGTAGAGGCGGTCCCTCGTCGGGTTGAAGCACGGTCCGGTCACCTCCGAGCCCTCGTGGGCCAGGTCGGCGATCCGACAAAACGGTGCCACTTCCCCTTCGGGACTGATGACCACCAGTTCCATGTTGCCGCCGTCCTCGGCGACGAACAGGTCACCGGAGCCTTCTTCGACAGTGATGTTGTCCACCCCGGTGAGAGGCTGCCGGTCCCCACTGCCGTCCCATACCAGCTCATGTCGCTGGTTGCGAAGGTCGACGGCGTGGACCCGGTTGTCGGTTTTGGTAGTGAACCAAATCCAGCCGTCGTGGTACCAGATTCCCTCCGCGCCGGGTGTCACGTATGCCTCGGGCACCTGTTCCTGGGTCGGGACGGAGGCGCCTGTGGGATCGGCCACCTCCCCCCAGGTAACGAAGGGTTCGGCGACGATCATGGCCTCGAGCCGCCCACTGGACAGGTCCGGGTAGGCGTCGGGGGTGAACCGGTACAGCACCCCGCCCTTGC
>JAKUSA010000073.1 GCA_022449565.1 Acidimicrobiales bacterium
TCGCAACAGTTCAAACGAGTAGATGCCCGTGCTGTGCCCGTCGTTCCAGGTGATGTTCACGCCCCAGGCGCCGTGCAGGTCGGCATTCGTGATCTGTAGCCGGGTCGGGCTGCCATGACGGGGCCAGGCTGCCTCACCACGCTCCCGTAGAGAACGACACGTCGCGCAGGGGCAGGCCAGGCGAAGTTGCATCAGGTCGATCTTCACCACATGCTCGTCAGCGAAGGTGACGGTCAGTCCCTCGCTGCGCTTGACGACGATGTCAACGGCGTCGTAGCGGTCCTCCACCTGCCCATCATGCCTCTTGCCACCCGCGGGACGCTTTGCCACCTCCGGGACGCTGAGGTCCAGTGGGCCGACGACTCCGGGATCATGGGGGAGGTCTCAGCGCATCCTCGTGTTGGCCGCCCATTTGGCCAGAGGTCGGGTCAGGCCGAGGGGTTCACGATCCGGTCGGCGTCGAGTTCTCTGGCCAGGGTGCCGAGATACCGGGCGACGGCAGCCGGACCGGAGCACCCGGCCTCTTCCTCGACGACGGGGTTGTAGTTGGTGTTCGTATTGATGTCGTAGGTGACGAGTCGCCGATCTTCGGTCTCGATGAACTCGAGGCCCGCTATCCCGATTCCCCAGTAGCGGCAGAACTCCAGATAGCGATCGATGATCGGATCTCTGAAGCCCTCACGCCAGTGGAAGAGGCTCTCTGCTGGTTGTGTGTCAACGGGACACAGCCCGAAACCCGCGCTGGCTTCGTCGCATTCGTCGGCGGGGCAGAGCTCGAACCCGGCGCGGGTGTCGGCGGTAAGGGCATAGAGGAACTCGCCACCGACGATCTCGACCCGTGTGATGTAATCCCCGGCTGGATGTAGGTATTCCTGCAGCAGCGTGATCCCATCGACCGGATGCTCGTATTCGGACCCGTCGACGTAGTCGTCGAAGTCCTCGAGGCAATCGAAACGCCGCACCCCAAGGCCCTTGCCACCCTGGTTGTGCTTGGTGATGAACGGTAGGGCCATGGCTCTCGCACGTGCCTTCAGGTCGTGCCGACCGATCACCGCGACGGTTGACGGGACGTCGAAACCGAACGCCCGTAGTGCGGTGTGCTGATCGATCTTGCTCATCTCCATCTCCACGACCCGCCGCCCATTGACGACGACGCGGCCGTGGCTCTCGAGCCAACTCAGCACCGACCGGGTGTAGTCCTTGGATGCGACGTGACCACGGGTATGCGACGAAGCGCTCATACGTGAGTAGAAGACGCCCTCCGGCGGAACGGCGTCGAGGTCGAGCGCACCCTCGACCAGGTACCACTCCTCCCACGCCACTCCCTCGACGTCGAACGCCTCGGCAAAGGGAGGCAGCCATTCGGAGTTCTCGTGGATCACGAAGATCTTGGACATCGACGATTGCACCCGTCATTGGTCAACCTTGATTCCTGACCAATTCTATCGGGAATAGTCTGGGATCGAATTCCTGGACGTCGGCCTATGACATGGCTGTGTAATTCGCGAGACTCAGGGCCGATGTGCTCCGACCCGTCCGACGACCTCGCCGCCGAGTTCGATCGACTCGTGCTCGAACTGGGTAGGGAGCAGGCGAGCCGAATCTGGCTGGAACGATTTTCCGGATACGACGAGGGCCAGACCTGATCCTCGACTCGACGCGCTAACCCTCGAGGTCTTCGAGGGATTCGTCCCTGCCCTCGACTCGGGTCACCACGGCATGGCGGGGCCCGGTGTGGCACCACGCCTCAACGCCAGCGACAGCATCAGCGGGGCCCTCGAGGAGCACCTCCACTCGTCCATCGGCGAGGTTGCGGGCCCATCCGACAGTCCCTGCGGCCTCGGCCACCCGCCTGTACTCCCAGCGAAATCCGACTCCCTGAACAAGACCCGAAATCAACAGTCGCCGTCTGACCACGTGGACATCATTCTTCTGGCAACGCGAGCTCATGGCCGCACCATGGACAGAATCTGTCGACCGGCGTCACCTGGCCACCGCACTTCCCGCAGAAGCTCCACTGCTCTGCCACACCCGGAGTCTGCCACGGGGCACCCTGCGGCTGGGTCCCGGTGAATGACGAAACCTTGTCCGCCACACCTGTCGCCTACGGGGACGGCGTCACGATCCTGACTGACGGGCGGTCCAGCCGAGCCATTCGTCGATCTCAAGGATGATCACAGGCCCGGTGGGCGGTGTGTCAACGAGCTGCGGGTACTTGTCGACCATCAGTCGGACGGCATCCCGATGGTCTGGCCCGGACGCGGTGGTTCTTGCAGTGCCGCGCACCCGAACCCACCAGAGCCTGTTCCACTCTTCCTCGTAGCTGTGGGCCAGCACCGTCACCCGCGGGTTGCCTGTGATGTTCTCCAGGCGCCGCAGATGAGGTGTCGTCTTCGGCTTGTGGTCGACCACGCTCACCAGTTGGTTGCCGGCAACGGCGAATGTGATCGGAACCAGGTCGATCTCCCCGGAGGACCTCGCGGTGGCGAGGGTCGCCACCCTCGCCGAGGTCAGACACAGTCGAGCTTCGTCGATCACCATGGACGCCATGACTACAGGATGCCCGTTGGGAGGAGTTCGACGCCTGGGCGGCCGCGAACACCCCGAAACCGTACGCCTCCATAAGTACCGGCATCGCGCAGGTTCGGGCCGAAAGCCCTGCTCTCACGGCATCCCGGCCGACCTCCCGGTACTTCGCTGGTCCCAGGAAACTGGGTGCATGGTCAGGGAGTAGGGTCTTCCCACAGCGGCAGCAATCCGTGTGCGCGACTGCTGCCTCGCGAACGAGGAGGACAAACCGTGGCTGAGTCGTTGATCGGAATCGTGGTCCACCAGTGGCAGAAGGCCGGTGCGGCCCTGTTGGCACTCTCCGGAGGTGGTTTGAGCGTTGGTGACACCATCCGCATCAAGGGCCACACCACAGACTTCACCCAGACGGTCCGGTCGATGCAGATCGACCACGAACCGGTCGACTCGGCCGGCCCCGGCGACGAGGTTGCAGTTGGGATCGACGACCGGGTGCGGGTCAAGGACAGCGTGTACCGGGTGTCTGCCGACTCGACGCCGGGGCCTTGGGGATTCCTGAAGCGCCTGTTCGGTACCAGGTCCTAGAACCCGCTCGTCGGTCAGGCGACAGGGACCGACCAACAAGAGGTCGCTCTGGCCCCAGAGGGAGCGTTTTGGCCCGACCGTCTTGAGGACCTGGGAAGTAGCGGTCAGGTGGGCAATCCGGCACAGTGCTTTCTAGGATCTCGCCGTGGCCGCCGCTGACCGCAAATCATTCTGGGCGTGGTGCATGGAGTCGGAGGAGCCGACCGACGCTGAGCGCGCGGAGTTCGCCCAACACCTCTCGGAGCGGTTCGGAACTTCGGTTACCGCGAGACCTGTGCCAAAGGCCGAGGACGCGGAACTGCGACCGCCTCGCATCCAGGTTCCCGACTCGGTTGCCGACTGGTGTTCGACCTCCACGTACGACCGCGCGAGTTACGCCTACGGCGCGCATTTCACCGAGCGGGTTCGCGCCTTCAACCTCGATTTTCCGAACCCTCCGGACGTCGTAGCCCATCCTCGAACCGAAGAAGAAGTTGTCTCGACACTCGACTGGTGTGATCAGAACGGGTACGTCACCGTCCCCTATGGGGGTGGGTCCTCAGTCGTTTGGGGCCTTGCCCCCTCTGAAGATCGAGGACCGACCGTCGTCATCTCGCTCGGCCAACTCAGCCAAGTCCTAGAAATCGACGAGGTTTCGCGCGCCGCCCGGATCCAAGCCGGAGTGTTCGGCCCCCACCTTGAAGACCAACTCCGACCACACGGGTACACGCTTCGTCACTTCCCGCAGTCATTCCGATTCTCGACGCTTGGCGGGTGGATCGCCACCCGTTCGGGCGGCCACTACGCCACCAACCACACCCACATCGATGAGTTCGTCGAGTCCACCAGGATGATCACCCCAGCCGGCTGGTGGGAGTCACGTCGCCTCCCCGGGTCAGGTGCCGGTCCGAGCCCCGACCGGATGGTGATCGGTTCCGAAGGCATCTACGGAATCATCACGGAGGCCTGGATGCGGATCCAGAAGCGACCGACCTTTCGGGCAACAGCGGGAATCACTTTCCCAACTTGGGCAGCCGGCTGCGAGGCGGTTCGTCAGATTGTGCAAGCCAAGCTGTGGCCGGCGAACCTCAGGATTCTCGACCCGGACGAAGCCGGCCGCGCTGCGGGACTCGATGGGGAGAACTCACTGGTGATTGTGGCGTTCGAAAGTGCCGAGCTCACCCAGCGCCACAACATCGCCCAAGCGGTAGAGATCGCGCGAGACGCCGCCGGGGAGATTCCCGACGACGAGATTCAGGTCGATGACGGCACCGGAAACCCAACCGGGCGCGGTGGCGCGGTTGGCGCGTGGCGCGACTCGTTCATCGGAGTCGGTAACGGGGTGGAAACATCACTCGGATTGATCAATGACACGTTCGAAACGGCGATTACCTGGGACCAGTGGCCGGCGTTCGACGCGGCGGTCAGAGAAAGAGTCGGCGCGGCACTTACAGAAACATTCGGTGAACACCACTTGCTGTCCTGTCGCTTCACCCACGTCTACCCGGACGGTCCCGCCCCCTACTACACGTGGTTCGGGATGGGTACCCAGGGCAGCGAGATCTCACAGTGGCAGACCATCAAAGACGCCGCGAACGAAGCGGTTGTTTCAGGCGGAGGCACGTCGACCCACCATCACGCTGTTGGACGAATGCACCGCCCGGGCGCCTACGACGTTCAACGACCGGAACTGTTTGCCGAGTCGATCCGAGCGGTAAAGAAGCGACTCGATCCAAACGGCATCCTCAACCCGGGCGTCCTCATCGATCCATGACCGCCCGTCCCGACCAGCAGGACAGCCAGAAGGGCCTGTTTCCCACCAGCGCTGTACGCGGTCATCCAACGCTCACGAAACCAGGGCCACGCCGCTGTGAAGTAGGGGCAACTCCCACAGGGTCCGAGCATTTAGGTATCTAACCTGCAGTTTCGGCGCGATTCTCTGACCTGCGGATTTTCGCGTCTGGCCTGTTCAAACCCTGTTTCGGCTATCCGCCGATAACTCCTGTTTGGCGGTGGCGCGTGGATGGTCTGTGGATGGAACCCGTATCTAGCGAGACCTATCGCTCCGGCCTACTCACAGCAGATTGCACGACGCACTCATTACAACCTTCACTACAGAGATCCCTCTGGTGAAGCAAACCCAAATATCTGAGCAGGGTTATCAATTATCAGCGTGTTGACCTCTGCTTCGGATAGCCCCCGCTGAAGCAAACGAGGTACGACGTTGGTGAGCAGATGGTCGTATCCGAGGCCGCCGTAGGCGTGAAGCCGATGCTTGGTGGCAATGTCGTGTGATAGGAGCACCTTGTCCTCCAGACCCTGTTCAAAGTGCCAGAGCACGACATCCATACGCTCGGCGTCAGAGGGCATGTCGACCCTTGGGTTGGGCGGGTACCACGAGCTCTCGTTACCGAATAGGTCGTATTCCAAATAGCAGCCGGTGGCCGCCATGTCGCTGAGCCAGGACCGATCGGTGCAGGTGCGGTCAATGTGACAGATGATCGTGCGGTTGAGGTCGCCACCTTCCTGATCCACGATCCCCACGATTTCCACGGGCGACAACGGATCACGGCCGGGATGAACCATGAGGGGTGCTCCGGTCTCGACTTGAGCGGCCGCTGCGGCCCGGAGGCTCTTCTTCTCGTTGGGCAGCCAGGGATAAGTGCAGCCGATCTCACCAATCAGTCCAGCCTTTACATCGGTGTTGCCGATCCCGACCTGGACGTCGGCCACGATCTCTTCGGCGATGGAATCCATCGCCCGGTCGCTCATGTCGTCAGGGTGTGTGCCGCCCAGGTAGTAGCCGGAACCCACGATGATGTGGCTACCTGTTGCTTTCGCGATGCGGACAAGGGGTCCCGGATCGCGGCCAAGGCCCTTGTTGGTGGGATCCACGACAGTGCGTCCGCCAGCAGCGACGAACCGCTGTAACTCTGCGATTGCCACATCCTCGGAATCGAGATGCACATTGTGATGACTTGACGTCCAGTGATACGCGACCCAGCCCCGGTTATCGAGCGTGATCTGCTCGTCGGCGAGATGCTGATCGACACTGGCTGGTGGATCGACATACATGAACGAGCCGTCCATCAGAACATGATCGTGAGCCAGCGTGATACCGAGATCTGCGGCGTCAACCGGCCCCAGAACTGTCTGCGCCCGCCGGCCCTTCATGACTGTCAGGACAGGACCGCCTGAGCGCTGATCTCCACCAGGAGCCCCTCAAAGGCGAGATCAACCCCGCCCACAACCGTGGCACTGGGGCCAGGCTCGTTGAAGAACTCTGCCCGGGCTTGGCCTGCGGCCGGTCGGTATCGGATATCGGCGAGGAAGATGTCGAGCGACACCACGTCATCGAGCGTCCCACCGGCTGTAGAGACGTAACTTTCGATATGTCGAAGGCACTGGCGGCACTGCTCAAGCGGGTCGTTGGGTCCAACCAGTTCTCCGTCGTCGAGGGCGATCTGGCCGGAGATAAACAACAAGTTGCCCTTGCGGATGCACTGTGACCCCGCCTGTGGATCAGACGGTTCAGCGACGTTGGGTATAGAGATGTTCTCGCGGGTGGTCACTTCAACGCCCTGTCAGTGGCTGTTCGCCGAGCCGAGAACATGGTCAAGCACGTAGTTAGAGAACTCGTGAACGGTGCGTTCCTCCGTCGGCGAGTACCGCGACAACTTGGCGAGTTGCCCGCCGATGCCTCGGTGAACGATCTCGCACACACCCTTGTCTTCGGCGAGAAACACCTCCATCGACGGGTAGTACTTCTCCTCAACTTCCGTCTCGAACTCAGGTAGCTCGATCGTGGACTGTGGGAAGCAACACCACGAGACAATCCGTGTCCATTCGGGCCCCTCTGGAAAGTACTGGTGAAAAGTGATCCGGTCGGGAGGAACGTTCAAGAGAAGGTGCGGGTAATGAATTATGAAGTGGGTGCTCTCGTTGTCTTGGGTTGAGAGGCCGTCAACAAAGGGCAGGGTGTGGTTGCGGGGGACGTATAGGCCGTTTTCGATGTCGCTACTGTTAATCGCATACACCATCGGCTCGCCCCCAGCGTGAAAGGCGGTTCGAACGGCACCGGGGTAGAAGGTGTCAAGCGATCCGCGGTGCACGGTCGGCACGTGGTAGCCCTCTCGGGAGTTCTCCACCCAGATCTTCCAGTTCGCGTTGAACCGGTTCTCCCACTTTTTGGTGACCTTCATCTCTTCGAGTCGATAACTAGCCAGGCGGTCAACGAGTCCGCCGAGCGACTCCATTAGTGAGACGGCATCAGGGTCAAGATTGATAAATACGAAGCCACCCCAGGTTTCAGCACGCACGCAGGGAAGATTGTGATCCGACTTGTCAAATCCCCGCGCATCCTTCATTGACGGCGTCGCAAGCAACTTCCCTTCAAGCGAGTAGGTCCACGCGTGGTAGGGACAAACGATTTTGCGGCAGTTCCCATGGCCAGTCATCAACTCCGATCCGCGATGGCGACAGGATGCCGATAGAGCCCGAACCTGACCTTCGTCATCGCGGACGATCAACAACGGTTCACCCACGATGTCCAACCGCACGTAATCGCCCGGATTCGGAATCTCTTCTTCGCGAGTAGCGACGAGCCAACGCTTCCGGAAGATTGTCTCAATCTCGCGCTCATACCACTCCTGAGAAAAATAGACATCAGGCGGCAGAGGCGCGGCGTCCTCAATCGGTGCACGAGTAGAGGCATAGCGAGCCGACGAGAAGATCGGGTTGTCTGCGCCCAACAAGTTGAAACCCCCTGATCGCTGGAGGACGGTAGCACTGGGCGTCACCGCTCCCTTTGTGCCGCCTCGATGTCTAGGTCGGTCCAGACGATGGACCCGTACTGGTCACGAAGCCAACTCGACCGCCACAGCAGTGGCCATCTCAGCCATGGAGAAGAAGAGGTGGTCGGTCGCTGGAAGATCGGCGGTACCTGCCTCCGAGAAGCGGTTTCGGTCGATCCAGGCGTTGTCGAGACCGATTGAGCGGGCCGGGATGTGGTCGTGCCTAATGCCCTGGGCCGTATGCAATATGTCTGACTTCCCATGCCCCAGGTCAGACTCCACGTGCTCGATCAGGTACTCGAAGTTGGAGGGATTCGGCTTGTACGAGCCGATGTCCTCGGCTGTGTAGATGGCATCGAACTCGACGCCCAACAGAGTGTTGGAGGCTGCAAAGCCTGCACGGTCAACGTTCGAGAGGATCACGAGTCCGAAGTGCTCTGATAGGAACCTAAGAGCATCGGACGAGTCGGGAAACGCCGGCCAAAATGGGACTGACGCTCCGAATGCATAATCGAGCCCTGGTGACGTGACCAGCGCCAGGTTCTCGGCTAGCGCCCGGTGCACACATTCCAGAACGGTGGGATAGGTCATGGTGGGCGCTGCGGTCTGTTGCTCCGCTTCCAAGTTGTTGAAGGCCGCAATCAGGGTGTCTCGCGTGAGGTCCGCCGGCGGATTCTCCATCAAGAGCGGCTGGAAGGCATCCCAAATCCCGGCCTCCCAATCGATGAGGGTGCCGTAGCAGTCGAAGGTTAGAACTGAGTGGTCGGTGAGCCGACGAGTCATGTCCTGAGACTACGGATAGGTGTGACGGGTGCACTTCTCCCGTGAAAGGAGAGCCTCAGATCCCGGCACAGATACTCCCCCTCGGCTTCCAACGCGTCGAAATGTGCTGGTTCCTCAACGATCCTGGTGGGCGCGGAGGGACTTGAACCCCCGACCCCCTCCTTGTAAGGGAGGTGCTCTCGCCATCTGAGCTACGCGCCCGGGACCGGTGACCCTACCGGTGTGCCCGGTCTACGGATCAGGTCTACCCGGCGGC
>JAKUSA010000074.1 GCA_022449565.1 Acidimicrobiales bacterium
GGGGTCCGGGACCAGCTCCCGACGATCGGCCGGGCCTTTTCGGGGCACGGTCAGCCTTCCTTCTTAGCGCCGTAGCGCGAACGAGATTGACGACGCTGGCCGACCCCGGAGGTGTCAAGCGTGCCCCGGACGACCTTGTAGCGAACACCGGGTAGGTCCTTGACCCGCCCACCGCGGAGCAAGACGATCGAGTGCTCCTGCAGGTTGTGACCCTCACCCGGTATGTAGGCCGTGACCTCGATACCGCTGGTGAGCCGGACCCTAGCCACCTTGCGAAGTGCCGAGTTGGGCTTTTTCGGGGTGGTGGTGAATACCCGCGTGCAGACCCCTCGACGCTGTGGTGCGCCTTTGAGCGCGGGAGTGGTTTCCTTGCGTCGCTTCGACCGGCGGCCCTTACGGACCAGCTGCTGAATGGTGGGCATGGATCTACCTCATGTCCCCTCTCGAGACCCGCCACCCTGGCCGTTGGTCCGACAGACCGGGGCGGTACCCCGACCGACGCCGAAGTCTACGGTCGACATGCCCCGCTCACAATCGGCTGAGCGGGGCTCAGCCGGCCTCGGAGGACTCGTCGGAGGCGGCGCCAGCCAAATCAATAACGTCGGCCTCGTAGGCACCGGCGAACTCGTCCTCGGAATCGCCGGGTAGGCCAGCCTGGCCGGCTAACCATTCGGCGAGGTCTTGCTCCTCGTCGGCCGACGAGTAGAAGTCCATCGGCCGGTAGTCGGGCGCATGGGTCCCTACCCGCCGGTGCTCCTCCCGGCCGGTCCCGGCCGGGATCAGCTTACCGATGATGATGTTCTCCTTCAGACCAACCAACTGGTCCTGCCGGCTCTCGATGGCCGCCTCGGTGAGCACCCGGGTCGTCTCCTGGAAGGACGCCGCGGAAAGCCACGAATCAGTGGCCAGGGAGGCCTTGGTAATCCCCATGAGTTCGGGTCGCCCCTCGGCAGGTTGGTTGCCCTCGTCGACGAGGCGCCGGTTGGTGTCGGAGAACACCCACTGGTCGACCTGCTCGCCGGGGAGAAACTCGGCGTCGCCTGGATCGCCGATCCGGACTCGGCGGGTCATCTGTCGTACTACCAGTTCGATGTGCTTGTCGTGAATCGACACACCCTGGTCCCTGTAGACCTTCTGAACCTCGTCCACCAGGTACTGCTGGGTCTCCCGCACTCCCTTGATCTCCAGCAACTCCTTGGGGTCGCGTGGTCCTTCAACAATGGCGTCCCCAGCCCGGATCTCCTGACCGTCGACCACCTCGAGACGGGGAGAGCCCGGGATCAGGTATACCTCCTCGGTGCCGTCCTCAGCGACCACCGTGACCTCGCGGCCCCGACCCTCATCCTCACCGACCCGGACCACGCCTGAGATCCGGGCCAGGGTTGCCTTGCCCTTCGGAGTGCGGGCCTCAAACAGTTCCACGACTCGGGGCAAGCCGGCGGCGATGTCCTTGCCAGCCACGCCACCGGTGTGAAAGGTCCGCATGGTGAGCTGGGTTCCCGGCTCTCCGATCGACTGGGCGGCGATCACCCCGACGGCCTCCCCTCCCTCAATCGGCTTGCCGGTGGCCAGCGACATCCCGTAGCAGGCGGGGGCCACGCCCTGCGGCGAGTCGTCGGACAACGGAGAAAGCACCCGCACCCGGTCAACCGTCGGATCGTCGCGCAGAACCACCATCTCATCTTCGCCGACCATCCTTCCTGCCTCCATCACCGTGCCATCCGACAGGGCGACGTCCTCGGCCACGGTCCGGCTGAATAGTCGGGTCTCCAGGTGGAAGCGGGCATTCGGCTCGTCGGGCCGGATGTCCTCTAACCAGATACCTCGTACCGCGCTATCGGCCTCGAACGGGTCCACATCGTTGATAATCAACTCCTGGCAGACGTCGACGAGACGCCGCGTCAGGTACCCCGAGTCGGCGGTCCTCAGCGCGGTGTCCACCAGACCCTTGCGGGCACCCGGCGTAGCGATGAAGTACTCGAGCATGGTTAGACCCTCGCGGAAGTTCGATTTGATGGGCCGGGGGATCATGTCTCCACGGGGGTTGGCCACCAGACCACGCATCCCGGCGATCTGTCGGACCTGCATCATGTTGCCGCGAGCCCCGGATCGCATCATCATGTCGATGGGGTTGAACTGTTCGGCCGCGAGGGCCTCGGCCATGCGCTCCGTCACCTCGGCGGTGGCCGCGTTCCAGATCTCAATCTCCTTCTGACGGCGCTCCCCGTCGGTGATGATGCCCCTGCGGAACTGGTTCTCAACCTTCTCGGCGTCCTTCTCGTGGCGGTCCAGGATGGCCTGCTTCTCAGGCGGCGTGCGAACGTCCTCGACCGACACGGTCAGACCCGACTGGGTCGCATACCGGAAGCACCGGTCCTTAAGCATGTCCAGGCTCTCGGCGACGACCTTCTTCGGGTAGTGCCGGGCCAGGTCGTCGACCAGGGTGCCCATCTCCTTTTTGTCGACGACGCGGTTGACGTACCCGAAGCCGTCGGGGAGGGCCTCGTTGAAAATAACCCGTCCGGGCGTGGTGGGGGACCAGGCGGACCCATCGCTGTCCTCGGAGCCATTGCGGAGTTCTGGGTACTCGTCAGAGCGGTACTGGATCCGGGCGTGGAGGTGCACCGAGCCATTTTCGAGAGCCTGCTCGAGTTCGTGTATCCGGCGGAACACCCGACCCTCGCCGACGACCCCGTCGACCTCGCTGGTCATGTAGTAGCCACCGATGAGCATGTCTTGGGTGGGGGCCACCAAGGGCCGGCCATGGGCCGGGCTCAACACATTATTGGCCGACAACATCAGCACCCGGGCCTCGGCCTGCGCTTCGGCGGACAGGGGCAGGTGAACGGCCATCTGGTCCCCGTCGAAGTCGGCGTTGAACGCGGTACAGACCAGCGGGTGGATACGGATCGCCTTGCCCTCGACGAGGACTGGTTCGAAGGCCTGAATGCCCAACCGATGGAGGGTCGGCGCCCGATTTAGAAGCACCGGGTGCTCCTGGATCACATCCTCAAGTACATCCCAGACCTGAGGCTTCCGGCGCTCCACCATGCGCTTGGCCGACTTGATGTTTTGGGCGAGGTCGCCGTCCACGAGGCGCTTCATTACGAACGGCTTGAACAACTCGAGGGCCATGAGCTTCGGCAGACCACATTGGTGGAACTTCATGGTCGGACCGGACACGATCACCGAACGGCCCGAGTAGTCGACCCGCTTGCCGAGCAGGTTCTGCCGGAACCGGCCCTGCTTGCCTTTGAGCATGTCAGATAGGGACTTCAGCGCGCGGTTCCCCGGGCCGGTCACGGGACGACCCCGCCGGCCGTTGTCGAACAGGGCGTCGACGGCCTCCTGGAGCATCCGCTTCTCGTTGTTGACGATGATCCGGGGGGCACCCAGGTCCAGCAGGCGCTTCAGGCGGTTGTTCCGGTTGATCACCCGCCGGTACAAGTCGTTGAGGTCGGAAGTGGCGAAGCGGCCACCGTCCAACTGGACCATAGGGCGGAGGTCCGGGGGGATAACCGGCACAGCATCGAGGATCATGGCCCGGGGCTCGTTGACCCGTCGGCCGTGCTCGTCACGGCGGTTGAAGGCGGCGACAATCTTGAGCCTCTTGATGGCCTTCTGCCGGCGCTGGACCGACAAGGGGCGCTCGCCCTCCGGTGGGTCGATCATCGAACGAAGGGTGATCTCCTCCTTGTCAAAGTCGATCCGGTCGATGAGCTGAGCCAGGGCGTCGGCGCCCATCCCGCCGTCGAAATAGTCACCCCATCGGTCTTCCAGCTCCCGCCAAAGCATCTCGTCTTCGATTATTTGCCTGGAGAAGAGGCTCTTGAACTCCTCCCAGGCCCGGTCCAGGACGTCGAGTTCCTGTTCATACTGCTCCCGAGTAAACGCCAGGTCCTTCTCGGCAGCCTTCTGGCGGGCCCGCAGGTCGGCCTCGGTGCCACCCTCGGCCTCCATCTCGGACAACTCGGTCTCGAGGTCCTCCTGGCGGCGGTCCAGTTCGCGGTCACGTTCCTCCTCGATGGCAGTGCGCTCCTCAACCAGTTCCTTTTCCAGTTCAGGGAGATCCTCGTGCCGGCGGTCCTCGTCGACGCCGACCACCAGGTTGGCGGCGAAGTAGATGACCTTCTCCAACTGCCTGGCCTTGAGGTCCTCGCGGGGCTCGTTTCCCGTCAGCAGGTAGGCCAACCACGAACGGGTACCCCGGAGGTACCAGATGTGGACTGCTGGTGCGGCCAGTTCAATGTGGCCCATGCGCTCCCGCCGGACCTTCGAGCGGGTGACCTCCACCCCGCAGCGTTCGCAAATAATTCCCTTGAACCGGACCCGCTTGTACTTCCCGCAGTAGCACTCCCAGTCCTTGGTGGGACCAAAGATCTTCTCGCAGAACAGCCCGTCCTTCTCGGGCTTGAGCGTGCGGTAGTTGATGGTCTCGGGCTTCTTAACCTCGCCGTTCGACCACATGCGAATGGCGTCCGCAGTGGCCAGGCCGATTCTTATCTGGTCGAACTCGTTGACGTCGATCACTCGTCTGGTCCTCGTTCTGTTCGTGCCGTTCCCGGCGTGTCAGTAGTGGTGGGGTAATCCTGTCCGGGCGGGTTGGTGATCAGGTGAGGAAGCGAGCGGCCCGGGCTGCCTCTCGCTGCGCGTCCTCTTCGTCGGAGCCCCGCTCGGGGCGTGACAGGTCGATGCCCAAGGATTCGGTAGTGCGGTAGACGTCCTCGTCGAGCTCGCGCATCTCGACCTCTTGACCGTCCTTGCCCATGACCTCGACATCAAGGCACAGGGACTGCATCTCCTTGATTAGGACCTTGAAACTCTCCGGGATGCCCGGCTCAGGGATGTTGTCGCCCTTGACGATCGCCTCGTAGACCTTTACTCGTCCGAGTACGTCGTCGGACTTGATGGTTAGAAGTTCTTGGAGGCAGTAGGCGGCACCGTACGCCTCGAGGGCCCAGACCTCCATCTCACCGAATCGCTGCCCGCCAAACTGGGCCTTCCCGCCGAGGGGCTGCTGCGTAATCATCGAGTACGGTCCCGTTGAGCGGGCATGGATCTTGTCGTCTACCAAGTGGGCCAGTTTCAGGATGTACATGAAGCCCACGGCGATCCGCTCGTCGTAGGCCCCGCCGTTACGACCGTTGTAGAGCATTGCCTTGCCGTCGTCGCCGACTAGGTGTCCACCGTCGACCGAGTCCGGGCGCAGGTTGGAGAGGATCTGTTTGATCTTCGGTCGGTCACTTACTGCCCGTGCGTCGTCTTCATCCCAGCTGGCGCCATCGAAAACCGGGCTGGCTACGTAGACCGAGGGGTCGGTAGTGGGGCGGGTCTTGCGGGCCGTGTCGGGGGTTGTCTCCACGCCGACGGCCTTGCCCTCGATTTCCCAGCCCCAGCGGGCGCAATATCCAAGATGGGTTTCGAGGACCTGGCCGACGTTCATGCGGGAGGGCACACCCAGCGGGTTCAGAATGATGTCGATCGGCGTCCCGTCTGCCAAATACGGCATGTCCTCGATGGGAAGAATCTTGGAGATGACACCCTTGTTGCCGTGGCGGCCAGCCAACTTGTCGCCGACGCTGATCTTGCGCTTCTGGGCCACGTGGACCTTGACCAGCTGGTTGACCCCGGGAGGGAGTTCGGCACCGAGGTCCCGGTCGTAGACCTTGAGGTCGATGACCTTGCCCGACTCACCGTGGGGGAGCTTGAGCGAGGTGTCACGGACCTCGCGGGCCTTCTCGCCGAAGATGGCCCGCAGGAGCCGCTCCTCCGGGGTGAGCTCGGTCTCGCCCTTTGGGGTTACCTTGCCCACTAGGACGTCGCCGGGCGACACCTCGGCGCCGATGCGCACGATCCCCCGGTCGTCGAGGTCGGCCATGATCTCGTCGGACAGGTTGGGTATGTCCCGGGTGATCTCCTCCGGTCCGAGTTTGGTGTCCCGGGCATCGATCTCGTGCTCGTGGATGTGGATCGACGTGAGGACATCGTCCTTGACGAGACGCTCGGAAAGGATGACCGCGTCCTCGTAGTTGTAGCCCTCCCAAGACATGAAGGCCACCAGCAGGTTCTTGCCGAGGGCTAGCTCGCCACCGTCGGTCGACGATCCGTCTGCCAACAACTGGTTAGCCCGGACCTTCTGGCCCGGCTCAACCCGCACTTTCTGGTTGACGCAGGTGTCCTGGTTGGAGCGCTGAAACTTCAACAGTTCATGGGTGACCTTGCCAGCAGTGCGGTAGTCCACGGTCACCGAGGACGACTCGACCTCGATGATCGTGCCCGCTTCGTCAGCCAGGAGCATGTCGGCGGCGTCCCGGGCGGCGGGCGCCTCGATACCGGTCCCGATGTAGGGCGCCTCGGAGCGTAGGAGAGGGACGGCCTGGCGCTGCATGTTGGCGCCCATCAGGGCCCGGTTGGCGTCGTCGTGTTCGACGAAGGGTATGAGGGCAGTGGCCACGGAGACGATCTGTTTTGGAGAAACGTCCATCAACTGCACTTCGTCGGGTGGTACGTAGGAGATCTCCGTGGTTGCGCCGAAGAAGACGTCCTGTTCGAGTTGAAGGCGGAGGTCCTGAAGGGACGCGGCCTGGGGCGACCGGCGAACCAGTACCCGGGGGTTTTGGAAAGTACCGTCCGGGTTGAGGGGCGCGTTGGCTTGGGCGACGACGTACTCCTCCTCCGTGTCGGCGGGCATGTAACGGATCTCGTCGGTGACCCGACCCTTCTTCACGACCCGGTAGGGGGACTCGATGAAGCCGAAATCGTTGACCCGTCCGTAGGTGGCTAGGCCGCCGATGAGTCCGATGTTGGGACCTTCGGGGGTCTCAATCGGGCACATCCGGCCGTAGTGGGAGAAGTGGACGTCTCGCACCTCGAAGCCGGCCCGCTCCCGTGAGAGGCCTCCTGGTCCTAGGGCCGACAAGCGGCGGCGGTGGGTGAGCCCCGACAGCGGGTTTACCTGGTCCATGAACTGGGACAACTGGCTGGTTCCGAAGAACTCCTTGATGGAGGCCACCACCGGCCGGATGTTGATTAGACCCTGGGGGGTGATGGCCTCGACGTCCTGGGTGGTCATCCGCTCCCGGACCACCCGCTCCATGCGGGAAAGGCCGATACGGACCTGGTTCTGGATTAGTTCGCCGACCGAGCGAATACGCCGGTTGGCGAAGTGGTCCTGGTCGTCGAGCCGATAGCCGGGCTCGCCCTTGGCGAGGTTTAGGAGGTACGAACACGTGGCCAGGATCTCAGAACGAGTCAGGACGGACTGGTTCGGATCTGGACGCTCCAACTCGATACCGAAGTGCTCCTCGCAGCGTTCGATCTCGGGACCCAACTTCCGGTTCAACTTGTACCGGCCGACCCGGGAGAGGTCGTAGCGCCGGGACTCGAAGAAGGCGTTACGTAGGTAGGCGCGGGCGGCCTCCGGTGAAGGGGGCTCGCCGGGGTGGACCCGCCGGTATATCTCGAGAAGGGACTCCTCCTCGCTGGGGGCGATGTCCTTGTCGTGCTCCCACTGCCCTTCCAGGTAGTCGAAGTGTCGAACGAAGCGCTCCAAGAAACCAGGGTGGTTCTCCTCGTCGAAGCCGATGGCCCGTAGCAGGGTGAACATGGAGAGGCGGCGCTTCCTGGCCACCCGGGTCCCGGCAGTCACGTCCCGGCCCGGCTTTTGCTCCACGTCGAACTCGATCCACTCGCCGCGGTACGGGTGGACTGTGGCAGTGACTAACTGGTGCTTGGCCATGTTCCGGAGCCGGTAGCGCTCACCGGGTTGAAAGATCACTCCCGGTGATCGGACCAACTGGGACACCACAACGCGTTCGGTGCCGTTGATGATGAAGGTGCCCTTCTCGGTCATCATCGGGAAGTCGCCCATGAAGACCGTCTGTTCCTTGATCTCCCCGGTGTTGGCGTTCATGAACCGGGCCCGCACGAAGATCGGAGCGGAGAAGGTCATGTCCTTCTCCTTGCAGTCGTCCTCGGTGAACTTGGGCGGGGGACGAAGGTCCTCATCCTTCGGGTCGAATTCCAGCTCCAGGGAGAGCGTCTCGGTGACGTCGGTGATCGGGCTGAGGTCGGAGAAGGTCCCGGACAGACCATGTTCTACGAGCCAGTCGAATGACTCAGTCTGTACGGCAATTAGGTCAGGCAGCTCGAGAACCTCCTCGAGGCTTCCGAACGAATATCTATCCCGGACGAGAGGACGTGATGACACCAGCAACTCCTGGCCAGGGCTAAGGGCGACGGGTATGCGCGAGCGCGCCAAGCAACGTCAGGAAATCTGCACGACGAGCAGGGGCGACCACGGCGAGCGGGATGCTAGCGGATTTACGCGACCTTACGCAACCCCTCATGGGCAGGCGAAACCGGCCACCCAGCGGGGCGCTCAGCACCGCAGAGGCTAGGGACTGGGCGTCCCGACGTCAAGCAATGCCGGCCAGGATCCCGGCCAAACAGCCAGTGCCAACCGTCCTACCTGAGTTCGACTGATGCCCCAGCCCCTTCGAGGGCCTCCTTGGCCTTCTCGGCATCCTCCTTGGACGCACCCTCGAGGACGCTGTTCGGCGCTCCGTCGACGAGTTCCTTAGCATCCTTGAGCCCAAGATTGGTAAGGGAGCGGACCTCCTTGATCACCTGGATCTTCTTGTCGCCAGCCCCGGTCAGCACGACGTCAAAGGAATCCTTCTCGTCAGCCTCCTCG
>JAKUSA010000075.1 GCA_022449565.1 Acidimicrobiales bacterium
GTGCTGCCCGGTCGACGGCGACCCCCTGCAGCGGGACGTGGTGGGCGGCCGTACCACCTGGTGGTGCCCCGGCCACCAGCGGTAAGCCCCCGACACTACGATCAGCCACCGAGAGGGGGCGGGGATGCGCACCATGGTGACCAAACTGCTGCTGGCGGCGGCCGTCGCACTGGCCATCGCCGCTCTAATGGGTCCGGTTGAAGCCCAGACCATGACCGTCGAGACAATCCCCCCAGAGCTCGACGAAAGCGGCCGAACCGCCGGGGAGCGGGTCGACGAGGTCGTGCTGATCATCCGGATCTTGGCCGGGGTGCTGCTGGCAGGCACCGCGGCCTTCTGGTGGCACACCCGACCGGGGAGGGCGGCCCTGCTCGATAACCCGTCGACCCCGATGCCCGATGAGGAGGCGACCACCGGGGAGGCGTAGGCCTAGGGTGGTGGCATGGACGATCTGGACGTGGACGCAATGCTGGGACGCTTCCGTGAGCGGGCCGCCGCGGTCCGCAGTCGGAACATGCCGCCGGTGGCCGGCGAGGAACGCCAGCGCTTCATCGAACAGGCCCGTCTCGACTTCCAGGACTTCGCCATGGTCGGTGACGCCACCGCCACCCTGGAGGACGGCATCCTGACCTTGCGAGTCGACCTCCGCCCCGAAGACCAGCGCTGACCGGGCTTGGGCCGATCGGCCGGGCGGATTGGTAGGGTGGGCGCCCCACGCGGACGTAGCTCAGCTGGTAGAGCATCACCTTGCCAAGGTGAGGGTCGCGGGTTCAAATCCCGTCGTCCGCTCCAACAAAACCACAGGTCAGACTGGCATTCTGCCGGCGAAGCGAGACTGATGGTGTCCGTCTAGATCGCCTTGGGGCGCGTGTGGGGGGCGAGAACTTCCCCGTAAGTGTCTTCTATCCGCTGTGCGAGCACCTCGTCGAGGGGAAGGAACAGGTGCCCGTAGCGGTCCGCCGCAAACTTCGGCGAGTAAGCCTTCTGTCACCACAGGCACGACCCTTCGGTACCGATGCCTGGGTCCCGCACGCACCAAATGTCCCTGATCTACGAGAGACGGGGCATCCTATTGCTATGCCGTCTATGGGGACCGACGACGCTCGTCGGAGTTTGACCTCGGCAAGGGTGGCGACCCTTGCCACCGCACGGGCCTCGGGGGAAATCGATCTGGTTCCGATCACGTTCGCTGTTTACGGCAACCAACTGGTGAGCGTGGTCGACCACAAACCGAAGACGACACTTCATCTTCGACGCCTGAAGAACATTATGAACAACCCACGGGTGACGGTGCTCGCCCACAGTTACGACGAGGAATGGGACCGACTCTGGTGGGTGCGGGTGCGAGGCACTGCAAGAATCGTCACGTCCGGACGACAACATCACGATGCCATCCGCTCAATGATCGCGAAGTACCCCCAACTCGTCGACCCACCGCCTACCGGGTCTGTGATCATCGTCGAGATCGACGAATGGCTCGGCTGGAGCGCCTGTCAGTCAGAACCGTGAGGCTGTCCTCCGTCGGTCACCGATGTGCCACTTCTCACCGCCCGAGTTTTTTCTCTGGCACGCTCGCCGGACTCTCACTCCACTCCTCACAGGATTCCCAGCTGCGGTGGACCCACCGATCGCCAATCACGGGGCACCTCCCGAGGCGGTCTGTCCTAGACTCGGGTTGCCCGAACAGGAGGGTCCGTTTCGTCATGACGATCTCCCGTCTCTACTCCGTTCCCGGCATGAGTTGCGACAACTGCGTCAACACCATCACTGACCATGTCACACCTCTTGACGGCGTCACCGACCTCGAGTTCGACCTCGACGCTAGGACCGTTACGATCACTGGTGGCGACGATGCCGCTATCACGGCAGCAATCGACGGAGCAGGTTTCGTCATTCGCTGACACCCAACCGCAAGGCGTCCCATGGCAGACTTCAGGGATGGCCGAGCAGTGGCACTTCTGCGGGAAGTGCGGCGGCCAGGTGACGCCGATCGACAAGTTCTGCCCGTGGTGCGGTCATGAACTCGGGTTGCCAGAAGAATGATGTTCACGTGGTCAGACGGCGACTATTGATCTCGGGGCTTGTGCAGGGAGTCGGGTTCCGCTGGGAGTACCGGCGCGTGGCCGAAGCCGCAGGGACTGCCGGATGGGCCCGAAATCTCGCCGACGGGCGAGTGGAGGTGCTACTTGAGGGCCCCGCTGACGCTGTCGCCGAGGTTGAGGCGTGGTGTCACACCGGGCCCCGCCACGCTGTCGTGACTGGGGTCGAGGACAAGGATCATCCTCTTGACGACCTCGCGGGTCAGAACGTGGAGTCACAGCGCGGGTCGTGATGGCTAAGTACCTGAACCCTTAAGGGTGGCGTGGCAATCAGGTGACATTGACCGGCCTCGCCTGTCTGACATGCGGCCACGAACTCGGATCACCAGAAGCGGATCACCAGAAGAGGGTGAAGACTAGGAGTCAGGCCGAACGGGATGCCTCGGCGAGTACCCGGAGTTTCGCCACGGCCCGGTCCCGGCCCAGATAGCCGAGCCCGCAGTCAGGGCCGGCCACCAGACGGTCCCGATCGATGTGCCGTAGTGCCTCTGTCAGACGATCCCGTACCTCATCGACCGTCTCCACTTGGCTGCGTGCAATGGCCACACAGCCCAAGATCACTGTGGTGTCCTTGAACCGGGGGAGCAGCGTTGCGAGGTCGTTTGGGCGATGGGCGTCCTCAATGCTGAAACGGTCGACGGGAGCGGCGTCGATCGCCTCGGCAAGATCTAGATAGGCCGCCAACGGCGCCTTCTCGTAGTCGTTGTCGTCGAGGTGCCGGGGGTAGCCGCAGCAGCAGTGCACGGTACGCGTCACGGTGTCGGGCACCTCGAGGAAGCACGTGGACAGGGCGTCGATCCCGAATGTGAGAGCGTCGTCTACCCGGCGGGCGAACACCGGCTCGTCCACCTGGATGTGGGTACAACCGGCGTCGGCCAGTGCTCGAATCTCGGTGTTGACGGCCCGGGCCAGATCGGCGACGAGCGCAGAGCGGTCGCCGTAGTAGCGGTCAACGAGGCTGTCGGCCATCGTCAGCGGTCCCGGCACGGTGACCTTGACCGGGTGATCGGTGGAGGCCTGGGCGACCCTCCAGTCGTGGGGAAGAAATGCCTCGCCGGCAGCCACAGGCTCGGTCACGGTTGGCAGGATCGTGGATAGCACCCCGCGCATCTCGTATCTGCTGCGGTGTTCGAAGTCGATGCCCGTCAGGTGGCGGCAGTGGTAATGGATGTAGTTCTCACGGCGAACCTCGCCGTCGGTGACGACGTCGATCCCGGCCTTCACCTGGTCGGCAATCACCTCAGCGGCCGCTCGGACGAACAGTTCCTCGGCTTGGTCACCGGCGATTGCTATCTCGTCGGCCCAGCGGGCGGTGTAATCCTGATCCGGTAGGTTGAACCAGTCGGATACCGGTACGAAATCAGGCTTCGGGAAGGCACCGATCGTGGTGGTGGGGATGCCGTCCATCGGGGTCGGACCTTACGTGGCTGAAGACCGTTTTCTGCAACGTCTGTTCCGGCGGGAGCTGTGAGGACTATTGGGGGAGCGAGTACCAGGGGGAGATCCTCCTGGACTTCGGGGAGAACTGTTTGAAAAGGTGGCTCCGGCCCGGCGCAGTCGTTAGTCGACAGTGAGTCTCTCCTGACGCCATCGTGATCAGATTCAACTTGTGGTGCCGGCCGGCGCGTTGCCCCGGACCAGCGTTTCCCACAGGTCGGCGTAGAGGCCATTGGCATCGCGCAGGTTGGGGTGACGGCCCCTTTCGACGATCCTCCCCTCGTCTAGGACCACGATCTCGTCGGCATCGACCACCGTGGACAGTCGGTGGGCAATGACGATCGAAGTGCGGTTGTTGAGGGCGACAGCAAGGGCCTCCTGCACCACGGCTTCGTTTTCCGTGTCGAGATGACTAGTGGCTTCGTCGAGAATCACGATGGCTGGGTCTTTGATCAGCAGTCGGGCGATGGCCAACCGCTGCTTTTCGCCTCCAGACAGGCGGTAGCCGCGTTCGCCGACCATGGTGTCGTAGCCGTCGGGGAGTTGTCGGACCATGTCGATGATCCGGGCTGCCCGGCAAGCCTCGTCCAACTCTGTCTCGGTGGCGTCGGGGCGGGCGTACCGGAGGTTGGACCCGATCGTGTCGTGGAAAAAATGGGGGTCCTGAGTGACGACGCCGACCTGGGCCCGTAGGCCATCCTGGCGAAGACTCCGAAGGTCGTAACCGTCGAGCGTGATCGTTCCTGCAGTGACGTCGTATAGCCGTGTGATTAGCGCCGCCAGGGTGCTCTTGCCAGAGCCGGACGGTCCGACGATGGCCAGCATCTGCCCTGGTTTCACCGTCAGGTTGATGTCGTGAAGTACTGTTCGCCCAGGTTCGCCCGGCGCAGCGTCGGTCTCCAGCGAGGCCACTGAGGTCTCAGCGGCCGCCGGGTACCTAAAAGACACACCCTTGAAGGACAGTTGGCCATCGACCGGATAGGGGTCGACTGCATTGGGTGCATCGGCCACTGAGTTACGGGCGTCCAGTACCTCGAAAACCCGCTCGAACGAGACAAATGCTGACATTACGTCGACCCGGGCATTAGTCAACTGGGCCAGTGGGCCGTATAGCAGGGCGACGAGGACGCCCATGGAAGCCAAGGTCCCGATAGTGATGGTGCCGCTGATAGCCAGTGAGCCGCCTACCCAGTAGACGATTGCCGTCCCAATGGCCCCGAGCAGGGTCAGGGCAATCACGAACGTTCTGCTGAACAGAGCGTTGCGGATCCCGATGTCACGGACCTGCCCGGCCCGACCAGCGAAGCCGTCCCGTTCATCGTCAGGGCGTCCGAACAACTTGACCAACTGGGCGCCCGACACGTTGAACCGTTCGGTCATGGTTGCGTTCATCGAGGCGTTGAGGTTCATACCCTCTCGGGTGATATCAGCCACCGTTCGGCCAACGCGCCGTGCTGGGAGGATGAACACCGGGAGGAGCAACAAGGCCAGCAGGGTTACCCGCCACTCAAGAAGAAATAGCGTGACGACGGTGGTCAGGGCCGTGATGGCGTTGGCCACGACGGTACCAAGCGTGCCGGTGAGGGCACGTTGGGCCCCGATCACGTCGTTGTTGAGGCGGCTGACTAGGGCGCCCGTTTGGGTTCGGGTAAAGAATGAGAGGGGTAGTCGCTGGACGTGGTCGAAAAGTTCGACCCGAAGATCAAAGATGAGACCCTCACCGACGGTGGCCGAGGCCCACCGCTCAACAAGTCCCAGAGCGGCCTGGGCCAGTGCAGCAGCTACCACAAGCAGGCCAAGAATGGTGAGCCGACCACGGTCACCCCGGGCGATTGCACCGTCGATGATCTCCCTGAACAGCAACGGGGGAACCACGCCCAGAAGGGACGACGCAGTGATCGTGCCGAGGAACCCGACGATCATCGATCGGTATGGACGGGCGAAGCCCCAGACCCGTCGTCGCGTTTCCTGGCCGATACTGGACGGCGTGGTCGGCTGGTACGACATCACGTGAAGGAGACGCATGGGGTCGGCCACCGTCGGAGCCTATGGAGCGTCCGGCCATGGTGGCGGTCTTGGCTGATGAGTCCACATCACGGCAGCTTGGAACCCGTTCATTCCGGACTAAGTAGTAGGCCCCCTGGAGAGCGCATCTTCATCAAGGTGGGCTGATCCTGGCCCTGGAAGGCCGAGACCGGGGTTTTTTAGCCTTCGGCGCTCCCTGAGCGGGAAAGTGTTTGGATTGGTAGTACGGCCCCCGGGGCGGGCCACATTGAGCCAAATACAAGGCCCTGAGGGTGGGGGCGTTCAAGTCCCCCCTCCGACTCTAAGCAACCTGACTCAGTTGTGGTCGTAATGTTGTTTCTGTGAAGCCTCACCAGTACAGACTCGGTCGCGGGGCCGTTCTTTGGAGAGCAAATCTCGCAGCGAGGAGCCTTAAAGGGAAAGATCTTGCTGGTGCGTATCTGACCTGGGCGTACCTTGGCGATGCGGATCTCAGCAACGTAAACCTTGTTGGCGCCTATCTCACCGGGGCGACTCTTACCTGTACAAACCTCAAGGACGCGAATCTCAGCGACGCAGACTTCTCGGGGGCGACCCTCTGGGGGGCAGATCTCTCCGGGGCAGATCTCTCCGGGGCAAACTTCGGTGGATCATTTGGAGACGAGAACACCAGGTGGCCTGAAGGTTTCGACCCACTAGCTGCCGGGGTGGCTATGCAGAAGTCAAGAACGAGCGTTCGCTCCAACAAAACCAGAGGTCAGACTGACATTCTGCCGGCGAAGCGAGACTGATGGTATTCGTCTAGATCGGCTTGGGACGGGTGTGGGAGGCGAGAACCTTAACCGAGCAACCGACCTGCTCGCCGGCCAACCACTCGGCAGCCTCGAGGGTCTTGCTGACCGACAGTTCGAGATCTGGGAACGCCTGGTTGGCATCGGAGACCTCGTAGGAGAGGACTGGCCCAGTTAGAGATTGTCGAGGCGGAAAATTCCGCCGGTGGCCGACAGGACGTAGATCGTCCCGTCCGATGCCCTGGTGAAGGAGACGGGGAGTTCGACGACCGCCTCTAGATCGTGGGCGGCCCAGTCGCCGCCGTCGGGGAGAAGCGCTCGGATCCGGCCATCGCAGAAGTCGCTGTAGAGGAACGCTCCATCGAGCTCCTTCAGGTTCCCGGCCCGGACGATGACCCCTCCGATGATTGAGCAGCGACCGTCGCCATGGGAGTACTCGTGGACCGGGAGTCGGTGACCGTCGTTGGCCGACCCGGCGAACCTCCGTGTTCCCTCCATGGACGCCCACCCGAAGTCAGCGCCTGCCGTGTAGTGGACCGCCGGGAGGAGGTCGATCTCTTCAAGGTGGTCCTGTCCGACGTCGGCGATCCAGAGGTCGCCGGTTGACGGATCCAGGTCGAACCGCCATGGGTTCCTCAGTCCGTAGGCAAGGATCTCCGGACGGGTGCCGGGGTGATCGTCAACGAACGGGTTGTCGAGCGGTATCCGGTAGGGCCTACCGTCGACAGCAGTCGGGTTGATCCGCAGGATGGCTCCGAGCAGCGTGGACGTATCCTGGCCGTGCCCGTGGGGGTCCCCGCCCCAGCCTCCGTCACCGAAGCCGACCAGGAGGTGGCCGTCACCGTCGACTAGGAGATGACCGCCGTTGTGGTTCGGGTAGGGCTGGGCTACGTCCAACAGCGGTCGCCCGCCCTCCTTTCCGGTGACCGGGCGACCATCCACGAGCGGGTACGCGGAGACCCGGCTGATCCAGTCGGTTCCCGTGTAGTTAACGAAGAGTTCGTGGCCGGTCTTCGAGATAGTCAGCCCGAGCAAGCCGCCTTCGCCGGTGGTGGTGATCCACTCGGTGAGGTCGAGCAGTGTCTCGCCGACGATCAGGGACCCGTTCCCGCTGATGTCACCCGCCCGGATCCGTCCCTCCCGCTCGGCGAGTAAGAACCCGTCGCTGTTGGGTCGGTTGACCATGGCCATCGGTTGGTCGGCCCGACCTACGAGCGTGGCCGCGACCGCCGCCGGCGGCACGGACGTCGTGATCGCCGATGTGGTAGCGGTCGTCGTGGCGCCAGCGGTCGTCGTGGCGCCTGGTAGGAGGGTTGTGGTGGCGGTCGGTGCGGTGGTCGAGGTGGTGGTCGCCTTTGGCCGGGTGTTAGTACTGGAACAACCGGCCAGTAGCCCTAGAGCCAACAGCACTACCAGGTGTCTCATCAGATTCGAAGGTAGCCCTGGTTGCCCTGCAAGTGTCAGAACTAGTTTGGTCGGTCAGGCCCCTTCTGGAAGCGCTGCTGGTCAGCTTGGGCGGGCATGGTCATCTCGGACGTCTGTCGGTCGTTCGTGTCAGGCTTCGGTGGTGGCCAAGGAGAGCGGCGAGCATCGTCAACGGGTGACTTGGTCGACGCTGGGGAGCATCGAACTGTTGGAGAAGATGATTCCCCTCCAACAACAGTTGGTTGACGCAGCAAGGGAGGCGGGGAATGAGGAAGAAGCACTTGCAGGGGAGACCACGCTTGCCCGCGCCGTACATGGCCTTTGGTGGAGGCGTCGCTATCTGACCCACCTAGAGGCTGGTGGTGATCTCCTACGTCCATCCGACGAGTGTGCGATGCACCATGAACACGACCTCATCATCGGGTACCCCCTCGATGGCGACTTAAATCAGATTGGCCTTCTCTGCCAAACGTGCCAAGAATGGGTACAGATCTACGCCCTAGGTGGGGAGCCCGAGGAGGGCAAGGCCGACCATGCGGCGATTTATGAGGAACACCTAGGTCACACCATCGCTATCCGGCTCGATGACGGGTCCCGTGTCCGGCTGATCTGTGTCACCTGTGGAGCCGACCAGGAGAGTGGTTGGGCTCTCTTGTCGGGCGACGTGAGCGACTGGTTTGAAGAACTCTGGAACGGCTAGGGGACCAGGATCGAGCGGTGAGCTATGAAT
>JAKUSA010000076.1 GCA_022449565.1 Acidimicrobiales bacterium
GGCCGCCGAGAATGGTCTGGTGTCCGCGGTCGTTACCTTCGACCGTCACCCGGCCAGCGTGGTCCGCCCTGAGTCTGCGCCCCTATTGCTCACCGACCTGGACCAGAAGCTTGAACAGTTAGCCACCACGGGTGTGGACCTCACTCAGGTGGTGACCTTCGACGCGGCTCGCGCCGCTGAGGACGCTGAGGCCTTCGTGGCCGAGGTGCTTGTGGAGGGACTCGGCGCTCGAGCGGTCGTTGTGGGTGAGGACTTCCACTTCGGGCGCCAGCGCCAGGGCAACGTTGACCTGTTGCGTCGGATGGGCGTCGGTCTGGATTTCAAGGTCCACGCCCTCGGCCTGGTTGGCACCGGTGGCGCCCCGGCCCGTGACCACGAACAGGTGTCATCGACGTTTATCCGCAGAGCCCTAGCTGCCGGCGAGTTGGACCGGGCCAACGGCATGCTGGGTCGTCCCTATGAGGTACGGGGGACCGTGGAGCACGGCGACGGCCGAGGGCAAGACTTCGGATTCCCGATGGCCAATGTGGGGGTCGACCCGTCGATCCTCCTGCCTGCCGCTGGCGTGTACGCCTGCTACTACGAGCGCCCGGACGCGGGGGTTTATCCGGCAGCCGTCTCTCTCGATAGCCGCTCCCACGTCTCCGACGGGGGCGCGCTGCTACTAGAAGTTCATCTCTTGGACCTCGAGTTGGGCGTTGAGCCCGACCTCCACGGGGAGGCGGCCCGGGTGCGCTTCGTCCGCTTCCTGAGGCCCCAGCGGAGTTTTGATGCCCCGGACGACCTTGTGGCACAGCTCCGGTCGGACCTGGAGGCCACTCGGGCCGTCGTGGCCTGATCCGTGGACCCCGGAGACATCGTGCTGCTGGTGGCCGGCGGCTTGGCGGCCGGCGTGGTCAACACCCTGGCCGGTGGGGGGTCGCTACTTACCGTTCCGCTACTGGTTCTAGCGGGAGTACCGGGAAACATGGCCAACGGCTCGAACCGGGTCGGCATTCTGGCCTCGAACGCCAGTGCCACCGCCGCCTTCCGCCGCCTCGGCGTCTCCGGGCTCTCCCGAACCCTGCCGGTGCTGGCCCCCGTGGCCATCGGGTCCCTTGTCGGGGCGCTGCTGGTGGCCCGACTGGCCGACGAGACGTTCGAGCGGGCCTTCGGGGTGTTGATGGTTCCTTTGCTACTCCTGTCGCTACGGCCCCCCGTGTTGAAGCCCGTTGAGGGCCGTGTCTGGTCCGGGCCGTTCACGGTGCTGGTATTCCTGGCCGTCGGGCTCTACGGCGGAGCATTTCAGGCCGGGATCGGCCTGCTGCTGATGGCGGCCCTATCCCGGAGCGGAATGGACCTGGTGGTCGCCAACAGCGTCAAGGTGGTGGTGATCATGGTGGTAACGGTGACCGCCCTACCCCTGTTCATCGTCGGTGGGAGGGTGGACTGGGGTCCAGCGCTGGTACTGGCCGCCGGCTTCGCCGCCGGTGGGGTACTTGGCGCCCGCCTCACAGTCACCAGGGGCGCATCACTAATCCGTCCGGTAATGGCCGCCGCCGTGCTGGCCCTAGCCAGTCGGCTTCTCGGCCTGTTCTAATTTCCGCTCGCATCGGTGCCGGTGTGACTACCGGGTCGCCTGAGTCCAGAAGTCAGGGGTCGTAGGGCCACCGGAACCGATGGGGCCAAGATGCCTGGCGCCGGTGTGGTCGGGCACCCAATAGCCTTGAGGGTCCGATGCAGGTCCATCATCTCCGCACGGACGAGTTGCCGGGCCTTCCAACAGTGGCTGCGCTCGGGACCTTCGATGGGGTCCACCTCGGCCATCGGGAGGTACTGGGCCGAACGGTGGCCGAGGCGCGCGACCGTGGTATCGACAGCGCGGCGGTCACGTTCGACCTCCATCCGGCCCAGGTGCTTCGCCCCGAGAGCGCCCCCAAGTTGCTCACCAGTTTCGATGAAAAGCTCGAACTGATCGCTGATTGTGAAATCGACCGGACGTTTGTCGTCGGGTTCGACGAGGCCGAGGCCGAGCGGAGTGCTGGGGAGTTCGTCGAAACTGTTCTCCTGGGCCAGGTAGGGGCCGTGGCTCTGGTCGTCGGCCCCAACCTGCACTTCGGTCACCGTCGGGCGGGGAATGTCGACTTCCTACGTTCGATGAGTACGGATATCGAAGTGATCAGCGTTGATCCGGTCAAGGAATCGCTCGCCGATCTTGAGGCGATATCGTCCACGGCGATTCGGCGAGCCCTCCGGGGCGGTGAGGTGGCCCACGCGACCCGCATGCTCGGTCGACCCTATTCGGCCAAGGGAGAAGTGATCCACGGCGACCACCGGGGTCGAACTATCGGCTTCCCGACAGCGAACATCCGGGCAGCTGAGGAACGGGCTTGGCCAAGCGAGGGCGTGTACGTGGGCTGGTTCGAGCGGGCGAACGGTTCGACCCACCCATGTGCCATCAACTTCGGTCGCCGCCCCACCTTCCACCAGCATGCCCAGCATTCGCTGTTAGAAGCCCATCTACTCGACTTCGACGACGACTTGTACGGGGAGGTCTGCAAGGTTGCCTTCGTCGAGTTCCTGCGTAGCGAACGTCGGTTTGACGGCGTCGACGCCCTGGTGGCCCAACTAAAGGACGACGTAGGCGCCGCACGGGTCGTTCTTGGGGTCTAGAAGGAGCAGCACGGAGTAGGTCCCTTTCGGGTACCCCTGGAGTCGGTTGGAGCCCGGAGTGTCTGGGTTGTGCGAATTTGCGATCGCCACCTATGGTCAGACCATCAGACCAGATTCTGACAATTGGTGATGTCCATCACCGGTATGAACCATGCCGTGCTCTACGTACGGGACGCGCGCGTCCATGAGCGGTTCTACCGGGAGGTTCTCGGCTTCGAGGCCAACATCGAGGACTGCGACGGAAAATACGTCTTCATGCGGGCACCCGGATCGTCCAACCATCACGACATTGCCTTCTTCACCGTCGGCAAGGATGCCTCGTCGTCCCTGGCAGGTCAGGCCAGCGTGGGTCTGTACCACCTCGCCTGGGAGGTCAGCACGTTAGGTGAGTTGGCCGAAGTGCGTGAGGAGTTGGCGCGCCAGGGTTGTCTGGTCGGAGCCAGTGATCACGGTGTGAACAAGAGCCTCTACGCCGTCGACCCGGATGGACTCGAGTTCGAGGTGATGTGGCTGGTCCCTAGCGAGTATTGGGGTGAGGCCGAGACGACCGCGGTTGTTGAACCGCTGGACCTTGTAGCCGAGATCGAGCGGTTCGGCGGCGACCGCGGAGGGGGTGGCTGACCGGTGGCCGGTTCCGTAGCCGAGAAGGCTCCTGGCGGATTCCGACGGGTCGAACGCACGACGATCGCCGATCAGGTCCGGATCCAGTTGATCGAATCAGTGCGGTCGGGGCGGTTCGCTCCTGGCGAACGAATTCCACCCGAGCGCCAGTTGTGTGGCGAGTTCGGTGTGGCCCGGACGACCTTGCGGGAGGCAATCCAGCAGTTGCTATCGCTCAGGATGCTCGAGCGACGTGGCAACCGCCTCCACGTGGTCGAACACTTCGGGGTGGTGGAGCCTGCGGATGAAGGCAAGCAGAAACAACTTCAGGATCTGATGGAGGCCCGTCGGATCATCGAGATCTCGCTGACCGAGCTTGCGGCCTGCCGGGCCACAGACCAGCAGAGAGCAGAACTGATGGGCCTGGCATCAGAGTTCAACACCGAGATTGACGCGGCCGAGTTCCGCGAACTCAACCACCGGTTCCACGCGGCGATCGGTGAATGCAGCGGCAACCCCCTGCTCGCCGAACTCTACGACCGGGTTCTCCAGGCGGTGTTCGAGTCGTCGGCCTTCGCGTCCCTCATGCACGGGGATCTGGATCCGGACGAGGTGAAGGAGATCATCCAACAAGTCGCCGATGGCCATCACCAGATCGCCTGCGCAATTCGCGACGGCGACCCCGTTGTCGCTTCCGAAGCAGCAGCCATCCATGTGGCAGATGTCGAGAGCCAGGTTTTCGAGAAGTTGGTCTGAGACACGCAATGGACGACGGATCTGACTACGTCTACCTGTATGACGACGAAGAGTTTGTCGAGACCGACCGGCCCGGATTCCGTCGCCGGATCGTGAACGGCGACGGAATGCAGTTGTGCTTCTGGCGGATCAGCGGTGGCGCCAAGGGGTCTTTCATGCACAACCACGAAGAACACGAGCAACTGGGCATTGTCATCCGGGGAGGCCTTGAGTTGCGGATAGGCGACAGTGACACAGGGGAGCGCAGGGTCCTCGGGCCGGGGGACGTCTATCTGGCCCCGAAGGGGGTATGGCACGGGGACAGCGTCTTCGTTGGCGATGAAGAGTACGGGGAGTGCTGGATCCTTGACATCTTCGCCCCGCCCCGCGACGACCTGAGGCACTCGGAATGACCGCTGATGACTGGCGTCTCGCCGTCGACATAGGCGGCACCTTCACCGACATCGTCCTCTTGGACGGTCTCACCGGTGCGGTGAGTGTGGAGAAGACTTTGACTACGCCCGCTGAGCCCCTTGAAGCGGTTCGTACCGGCATTACTAACCTGCTTGAGCGGACCGGCGTTGCTCCGGGGGAGATCACTGCCCCGATTGTCCACGCCACGACTCTCATCACGAACTCCTTGATCGAGGGCAAGACAGGCCGGGCAGCACTTGTGACCACTACCGGGTTCGGAGACACCCTCTTAATCCGGGACGAGCACCGCTACGACATGTACGACCTGCAGATCGAGTTCCCGGATCCTCCCATTCCCCGGGGGCTGACCTTTGAGATCGGAGAGCGGACCGCAGCTGACGGAAGGGTGCTCGTCGAGCCTCCGGTTGGGGAACTCGACACCCTGGCTGAACGACTGGGGGAGGAGAAGGTTGAATCGGTGGCGGTCTGCTTTCTTAACTCCTACGCCAATGCTTCGAACGAACATGCGGCTGCGTCCCATCTACGGCGAGCTTTGGGCGTGCCGGTCTGTGTGTCGGCCGAGATCGCACCGCAGATCCGTGAGTACCCACGCATGATCACCGCGGCCTGTAATGCCGCCACCATGCCCCTGATCGGTCCTTATCTTGATGAGTTGCAGAAGTGGCTGTTGGCGGAGGGGTTTGGTGGGTCGGTGCTAATGATGCTTTCGAACGGTGGCGTGGTCTCCGCCGAAGAGGCGGCACGGGCCCCCATCCGACTCGTCGAGTCCGGGCCAGCGGCTGGGGCCCTCGCCGCTTGCTGGTTCGCCCGCCGCCTGGGAGAAGAGCGCCTTCTCGCCTTCGATATGGGGGGCACGACGGCCAAGGCAACCTTGGTGGAGGGGTTCGAGCCCGAGTTGACTAATACGTTCGAGGTGGCCCGGATCTACCGCTTTAAGAAGGGATCGGGCTTCCCGGTGGCCGTTCCCTCACTCGACCTCGTCGAGATCGGTGCAGGCGGAGGGAGTCTGGCCCGGGCCGATCAGTTTGGACTTCTCAAGGTCGGGCCCGAGTCGGCCGGTGCCGACCCGGGCCCAGCCAGCTATGGGGGGGGCGGAACAACGCTGGCCGTGACCGACGCCGACATCGTCCTAGGGCTCATTGATCCGGATTCGTTCCTCGGGGGCGACATGCCCCTAGAGGCCACCCTCGCTGAGGGTGCACTGGCTCGGGTTGCTGGCCAACTCGGGCTTGAACCGATGGAGACAGCGGCAGGCGTCCATGAGGTGGTCAACCAGAACATGGCGGCGGCGGCCCGTATGCATGGAGTGGAGAGGGGAGCGGACCTGCGCGGTGTCACCCTGCTTGCCTTCGGCGGAGCAGGTCCGGTGCATGCATGTGGCGTGGCCGAGTTGCTCGAATCCAATCGGGTCGTGTTCCCCGTCAACGCCAGCGTCTTTTCGGCCTTCGGGACACTCGTCTCGCCGGTAAGAATCGACCTTGCCCGATCACGCCCGATGATGCTCAGAGGCTACGACGTGGCCGATCGCGACCTCCTCCTGGACGAGTTACGCGATGAGGGACGTCGGGTCCTGATGTCGGCCGGGGTATCCGCCGACCAGGTTCGCTTCCGGTATGGCATCGACGCCCGCTACGCGGGTCAGGGCAACGAGATCACGGTCTGGGTGGACGAGGGAGAAGGGTTCACCGTTGGCGTAGACGAGGTCGAGCTGGCCTACGAGGACGAGTATCGGAGGGTCTACGGCATGGCAATTCCAGATGTAGCTATAGAGGTGGTCACCTGGCGCCTGTCGGCGTCGGCTGAATTGCCCGCAGTTGAACCCGGTCCTCCAAACCCAACGAGTACGGACCGTCCGGCCCCTTTGGGCAACCGTCGTGTCGTATTTGATAGAGGGGCGACAGCAGTCGAGACACCGATCTACCGGCGTGAACTGCTACCGACGGGTATACGTCTGGAGGGTCCGGTGATTGTGGAGGAACGAGATACGACCTCAGTGATTCGCCCAGGCTGGTCGATGGAGGTTGCCGATGACGGGAGTCTGGTCGCCATAAGGGAACGCCAATGACCGGTTTCGACCCAATCGATTTGGAGATCCTGTGGCAGTCGCTGATTGCCACGGTCAACGAGCAGGCCCGGGCCCTCCAGCGGTCGGCCTTCAGCCCGATCGTGCGGGAGGCTGGTGACCTTGCCAATGCAGTCTTTGATCGGCGGGGCAGGATGGTCGCCCAAGCCGTTACCGGAACGCCGGGCCACATCAACTCGTTGGCAGTTGGGGCGGCGAACATGCTCGCCGAGATCCCCCCTGAGCGACTCGAGCCTGGTGACGTTTTGATTACAAACGACCCTTACAAAACGGCTGGCCAGCTCCTTGACGTCACGGTTCTGGTCCCGGTCTGGCGAGAACCGGCTGCTGGCGGCAATCCGGAACCCATCGCTTTTTTTGGGTCGACAATCCACCATACGGACGTTGGCGGCTACGGAATTGGTGCAGGTGGTCGTGACTGTTTCGAGGAGGGCCTTTGGATCCCGATCTGCAAGCTGATGCGGCGGGGAGAGCGCAACGAGGACGTATGGCGGTTCATCCTGTCAAACGTTAGACAGCCCGACCACATGGCCGGTGACCTGCACGCGCAGATGGCCTCTGGAGAGATCGGGGCCCAGCGGTTGGCCCTGCTGTGCGACAAGCATGAGCTAGATGACATCGAAGGTTTGTCGGACGAGATCATCGAGCGGTCCGAGGCGGCTACCCGGGCCAGCATCAGAGAGCTGCCGTCCGGTTCCTACCCGGCTGCCGCCGTCCTTGACCTCGCCGACGGGAGCCGCATCGACATCGTCTGCTCGATTGAGGTCGATTCCGACGCTGGCGAGATCAACGTCGACTACTCAGGAACCTCCGAGGCGAGCCCGTGGGGCATCAACGTGGTCCGAAACTACACCCATGCCTACACAACCTTTACCGTGCGGTCGTGCCTCAACCCGGAGATCCCCAACAACTACGGGAGCCTTAGCCCGATCAAGATGGTTGCTCCCGAGGGGTCGATCGTCAATGCCGTCCTTCCCCAGCCCGGAACGGCCCGGCATGTAGTGGGGATGTTTTTGCCCAACGCCCTCCTGAAAGCCCTTGCGCAGATCAAGCCTGAGTCCGCCATGGCCGAAGGCTCGGGTGCAGTGTGGACAATGCAGGTAAGCGGCACGCACGACGACGGCAAGCCGTTCATCACCGCCATGTTCACCTACGCTGGGGGCGTAGGCGCACGGGCGACAAAATCCGGTCTCTCAGCGTGTTCGTATCCGACGGGGGTAGCTGCCGTCCCGATCGAAGTGGTAGAGGCCTCGGCGCCGATCAGGTTCCATAGCAAGAAGCTCCGTCACGGCTCCGGGGGCTTGGGCGCCCAGATTGGTGGCCTGGGCCAAACGATCGAGTTCAGCGTTGACACCAATAGGCCCTGGGAACTCAACGCGGTGACCAGCCGCCTTACCGAACCACCCCAAGGGATCTTCGGTGGGGAGCCGGGTGCCGCAGGCTCCTTCGAGGTGAATGGTGAGCCGGTTACCACCCAGAACCGCATGACCCTCCAGTCCGATGACCTTGTCCGCCTCGATCTGCCAGGCGGAGGCGGGTACGGGACGCCCTGATGGCTTCTGAGGATGTCCCGACGACCTTCGCCCAGGCCTGGGAGCGATCCGTAGAGGCTCGGTCCGATGAAACTTTCTTGATCTTCGAAGGCCTCGACGGTCGCACCGTCCAATGGACCTACGGCGACTTTGATCTACTGGTGGCCCGTACGGCTGGTCTCCTTGTTGCGAAAGGGGTGACACCCGGAGACTGTGTGCACGTGGCGCTGGCTAACTGTCCGGCCTTCGTGGCCGTGTGGTTAGCGTCTGTGCGCCTCGGAGCCTGGTTCGTACCGTCAGACCCGATGGGTGGCGTCGACGAACTGGCCGGGCACATAGCGAGAACCCGACCGGTGGTCGGGTTTTGTGCCAGTGCCCG
>JAKUSA010000077.1 GCA_022449565.1 Acidimicrobiales bacterium
CCAGCGATTGCCTTCCGGGTGTTTTTTGTTTTTATGGTTATGGTGTTTATCGAGATCTACACGGCTGGAATGGGCGTAGGCGGAGTGGTCGGTGCCACCAGCCTGCTGCTCGGCGGCTACGGACTGGCCGTGCTCCCGGCCCGCGGCTGGGCGGTGGCGGTGTTGGTGTTCGCCATGGTCGGCTACGCCGTAGACGTCCGAACCGGGGTTCCACGCGCCTGGACGGCCATTGGCACTGCCGCCCTGGTCGTGGGGTCGCTGTTTCTCTTCGACGGCACGCCCCTGTCGTGGCTCAGTCTGGTCGCCGGGGTTCTTGTCACCGTGGTCGGTATGGCCGGTGGTATGCCGGCCATGATTCGCACCCGGTTTGCCACCCCAACCATCGGCCGGGAATGGATCATCGGCGAGACCGGTATTGCCGTCGACGAAATCGGCCCAAACGGCACCGTCGATGTGCGGGGCGCGACCTGGAAAGCCCGTGCCAACCGGGCCACTCCCATCCCGGCCGGCGACCCCATCCAGGTGGCCGCCGTGGATGGCCTCTGGTTGGAAGTCGAACCGCTCGAAGGGGCTGCCCGCGACTACCGGGAACGCAAAGCGCGCGAAAAGCGGCCCTAGACGACCACCCAAAGCGCGATTCGGCCGACTCGACCTAAATTTCGGGTCCTCCGACCCTTGTTCGCGCTTTGCCGCCGGTTCTAGGTTCGTCCCCAACACAGGGGGGTGTTGTGTGGCCTGGAGCCTGACCTACCAGGATTGGCAGAACAAGGCCGCCTGTCGGGGCCCCCAGTCTCTGGAGTTCTACCCCCCGGCCCACGGCGAACGCCGCGAAGAGAAGCAGCACCGTGAGCAACGGGCCAAGGCCATCTGCCGTACCTGCCCCGTCAACACCGAGTGCCTCGACTTCGCAATCGGCGGCCGGGAACTCCACGGCATCTGGGGTGGGACCACCGAGGTCGAACGCCGGGGGTTGATCGGCCTCTCCGTCTGAGGACCGTCCTTAGTCGGCTTCGGGCAGTCGGGGGCCCGCGATCCGCACGTCGCCCCGTCGTCGCGTTACCCCGGTGTTGTCCAGGCGGGTCAGTAGTGGCATGGCGTACTTACGGGTTTTCCCCGCCGCCTCGCGGAACGCTGACACCGTGAACCCATTCGGATCGTCAGCCAGCAATCGGCCGGCCAGGCGGCCGGCCGCTTCTACCGCCGAGGCGGCGAAGAATATCCCGTCCTCCTCGACGACCCGGCCCCGCCGCACCAACTCCCGTAATTCGACCCGGTCCACCCCGTCGGGGGCCGGCGGGGCGAACGGCGTCGCCTCCAGCGCGGCAACAAACGGATGGTCGACAAGCGGGTCGGCGGTATCGGTGACCCGCAGCCGGCCCCCGTCGACGGCCGTCTCGTCCAGAAGGACGGCCGCCGCCCGCTGGTAATCGTCCAGCGACGACAATTCCACACCCAATGGACCGGACTCGTCGAGCGCCTCGCGCAGCCCGGCCAACGTGGTTTGCATAGCTTCCGGATCGACCACCCACTGCCCAACGTCGGGCTCCCGCCGCTCCCCGGTGAGCCGTTCTAATTCGTCGGAGTCCACCCAGCCCCGCTCCCGCACTACCCGGTCCACCGAACGGTCGGGCCGGGCCCGTGACGCCCGCTCCCGCGGGTCCACGTCCAAGACGCAACCACCACCCACCGTCTCGGCCCGTCCGCTCTCCCGGAGCACAAAGCGGTCGCCGGGCAGCAGAGGCAACGCCCGGGGTAGGAACAGACGTACCGACCCCTCCCGGCCCGGTCCCAGTGCTTCCGGCCCCAAGATCCGCATCCGCACCGGGTGCTCCCCGGCCCCCAGGTAGGCGACGTGCGCCCCTCGGCGCGAAACCGAATGGTCGAGCTGGTCGAGCACCCGCAGCGACGCGTCCACCACAGTGGCTAGGTGCCACTGGCCGGGTCCAACCACCACGTCACCCCGCTGCACCTGGGTATGCGCCACTCCAACCAGGTTCAGTGCACACCGAGTCCCTGGCGGAAGTTCCTCCCGCTCCTCGTGGTGGTTCTGCAACGCACGGATCCTGGCTCCCACCCCGGCTGGCTGGACCTCCACCTCGTCGCCGACCCGCAGAACCCCGTCGGTCAGCATGCCGGTAACCACCGTTCCGGCCCCTCGGGCGGCAAACGCCCGGTCGACCCAGAGACGGGGCCGCCCCCGGTCCTCCGCTGCGGGTACCGTCGTCAACAAATCATCGAGCGCCCCTCGCAATTCATCAAGGCCTAGCTTGGCCGGGGCGTCGGTAGCCACCACCGGGACTCCCTCCAGGAACGTGTCGGCCACCCGCTCCTCCACCTCCAGGCGGGCCAACTCCACCAAGTCAGGAGCGGCCACCGCGGACTTGGTCAGGGCTACCACCCCGTGTCCCACCCCGAGCAACTCCAGAATCCGCAGGTGCTCCTCAGACTGCGGCTTCCACCCCTCGGTGGCCGCCACCACAAACAAGCAGGCATCCACCGCCCCCACCCCGGCCAGCATGTTCTTGATAAAACGCACGTGCCCGGGCACGTCCACCAGTGACAGCACCGCCCCCGAGGGCAGGGTGGTCGACCCGAACCCCAAGTCAATGGTCAACCCCCGGGCCTTCTCCTCGGCAAACCGGTCCGGGTCAGTACCGGTCAGCGCTTCCACCAGCGTTGACTTGCCGTGGTCGACGTGGCCAGCCGTGGCGACGACATGCATCGAAGCGCCTGTTCCGCTCAGCCCAGCCGGCCAATCGCCTTGGCGACTAGCGGGTCATCGTCAGGGTGCACGGTCCGCAGGTCGACCACCGTGGAGCCCTCCACTACCCGGGCAATGATCGGCGGGTCCCCGGCCCGCAGGGCCACGACGTGGTCACCGGGCACCACCAGGCCCGCCGATGGAATCTCTACCCCGGGCAGGGTGCCTCCGCCCGGGGTGGCCACGGTGTCACCAGCCAGGCCGGGTTCGATGGCCTCAGCCCTGGTCCGCAGATCGGCCACCGTGATGGTGGCCATTCGCCAGAACGGTATGGCCAGTCCGTCCCGCTCCAGATAGGCCAGAGCGACCTTCTGGAGGGCGGCCATGACTAGCCCGCCCGGTCGCAGGGCCCGGGCCAGCGGGTGGGCCGTGCAAGCCTCCACAAGGTCAGCCCGCCCCGCGATCACCCCAGCCTGGGGCCCGCCTAACAACTTGTCGCCCGAGAAGGTCACCAGGTCCGCCCCGGCCTCCAGGCTCTGGACGGCGCCCGGCTCGTCAGTCAGCCAGGACGGCGGACCATCGGCCAGCCATGGGCAGGCGGCGTCCAACAGGCCCGAGCCGAGATCGGCTACCACCGGCACCCCGAGGCCGGCCATTTCGGCCACCCCGACCGCCTCGGTGAACCCGACGATCCGGTAGTTGGACCGGTGGACCTTTAAAGCCAGGGCTACCTCCCCGCTGGCCACCACCGCCTCGAAGTCGGATTGACGGGTCCGGTTGGTGGTCCCCACCTCGACCAGGCGAGCCCCCGACTGAGCCATCACCTCCGGGATCCGGAACCCGCCACCGATCTCAACCAGCTCGCCGCGTGATACCGCCACCCCCCGTCCGGTAGCCAGGGCGGCAAGGGCCAGCATCACCGCCGAAGCGCAGTTGTTGACCACCATCGCCGCCTCCGCCCCGCAGGCCCGAGCCAGCAGCCGGGCCGCCCGGTCCTGGCGGGAGCCCCGACTACCGGAAGCCAGATCAAACTCCAAGTTGGTGAACCGCCGGCCGTCTCCCGTTGGTGCGGCTAACGGCGCCCGACCCAGGTTGGTGTGGAGCAGCACTCCGGTGGCGTTGATTACCCCAACCAGCAGATTCCGGGCCGTCAAGGCGATCATTGCCCGAGCCCGCTCCTCCGCGCCCTCCGGGTCGCCGTCGGCCACGGCGGCTCGTGCCGCGTCGACCAGCAGCGGATGAGGCAGGCCTGTGTCAGCCAGGGCGCGGGCTAGCCGGTCGACCGACGGCGGTCGGCTTGCCCCGGGGATGTCGTCGGACCCGGACATGGTGGGGCGAGGATACGGCGGCGGCCACCTGGATGCCCCGGCGGTCGCCACCCCTAGCATGACCACTGTGCTGGTTTTCCTCGTCGTGGCGTTCCTTGCCGTGCCGATCGTCGAGATCTACCTGATCGTCGAGGTGGCCCGCTACGCCGGGATTCTCAACACCGTCGCTCTGTTGGTCCTGGTAAGCGTGGCTGGCGCCTGGATGGTCCGCCGTGAAGGTCTGGGGATCCTCCGCCGGGCTCAGGATGAGTTGGCCGCCGGACGGGTGCCCGGCCGGCAGGTGGTCGACGGGCTGCTGGTACTGGTGGCTGGGGCGCTGATGCTTACCCCGGGGTTCGCCACCGATGCCCTCGGGCTGGCTCTTCTGTTCCCACCCAGCCGGATCGCCGTGCGGGAGGTCCTCATCAGGCGGTTCGCCCGCCGGGTGAACCTGGGTTGAGACTCAGGCTTCGGCCGCGTCGAGGGCCTTCTCGGCCGCGGCCAGCATCCGGGCCGAACAGCCTGCCATGTCCACGGGTGGCGCCGCCTCGGTGAAAATCACCTCGGCCAACGCCCGGAACGCCTTGCCGGCCGGGCCGTCGCCCAGCGCGGCTGGCCGGCCCTGGTCGCCGCCAGACGACACGCCAGGGTCGATGGGGATACTGCCTAGCAGTGGGGCACCTATGTCAGCGGCCAGCGCCTCCCCACCGCCCCGGCCGAACAGTTCATGGTGCTCCCCGTCCGGGGCCACGAACGCGCTCATGTTCTCGATCACCCCGACGACCCGCAGGTAGTTGTTGCGGCCCATGTTGGCTACCCGCTCAGCCACCTTCTGGGCAGCTAGGGCCGGAGTGGTTACCACGACCATCTCGGCCCGGGGTAGCAGCTTGGCCAGACCCATCTGCACGTCACCGGTACCGGGAGGCATGTCGATCAGCAGGTATTCCATCGACCCCCAGGCCACGTCCTCGCAGAAGTGCTGTACGGCCCGGTTGAGCATCAGGCCCCGCCACATCAGCGCCGTCTCCTCCCGGTCGACCAGGAACCCCATAGACACGATCTTCACCAGCCCGTCGCCCACCGGCACCTCGATCGGGTCGATCTTTCCCACCTCGGGGGAGCCGCCCAGTCGGCCCTCCACCCCGAGCATGCGGGGTACCGAGTAGCCCCAGATGTCGGCGTCCATCACACCCACGGTCAAACCCTTTTCAGCCAGTGCCGCGGCCAAGTTCACCGTCACTGTCGACTTGCCGACTCCGCCTTTTCCGGAGGCCACCATCAATACCTTGGTGGTGGCTGGGATCTCGGTCTCTGGGGCGTCCTGGCTGATATTGAACCGGGCCCGGGCCATGGTCGCGGCCTTCTCATCTTGGGTGAGCTCGGTCCAGGAGATTTCCACCGAGGACACCCCGGGGATACTGCCCGCCCGGGTGCGCACGTCCCGCTGGATCTGAGCGCGCAGCGGGCATCCGGCGGTGGTCAGGGCGACCGTCACCTTCACCCGGCCATCGTCATCGACGACCACCCCCTTGACCATGCCCAACTCGACGATGTTGGAGCCCAGTTCCGGGTCGATTACCCCACGCAGCAAACCCAGCACGTCCTCCTCGGAAGGCGACTGGGCGGCCGGGGCATCATCCATGCCGTCAAGCCTATGGAGAGGACTGGCCCTCCCGGGGACCCGGACGGTGTGACTACTTTCTGGTCCGCTAGCATGAGGCCATCGTCCGGGCGTGGGCCCGGCACAGCCCCCGAATGGGGTTGGCCACCAGCAGCAGATCCTTGGGGGACCGATGATCACCCTGACCGACGAGGCCACATTCAAAGTTCGTGAGTTGATTGAGCAGGAGGACGAGCAGGACCTCGCTCTGCGGGTCGCGGTACGGCCCGGTGGCTGCTCGGGGTTTAGTTACGAGATGTACTTCGACACCGAGAAGACTGATGATGACCTAGAGGGTGCCTTCGGGGAGGTGCGGGTGGTCGTCGACCCGTCCAGCGCCCAACTGCTCGAGGGCGCCACCCTCGATTACAAAGATGGGCTGAACGAAACTGGCTTCTCGATCGACAACCCGAACGCCCAGCGCACCTGCGGGTGCGGACAGTCCTTCTCTTAACCGCACCGGGGCGGCCTCAGGCCGCTGACCGCAGTGCCTCCACCACCTCGGCGTCGTCCATGGTGAAGTGCACCACTCCGGTCACCACTCCCGACCGGTCAGCGACCACCAGGCTGGGTTCGAAGTTCAACCCGTAGACGGCCACCACTGGGGCCAGCGTAAAGTCACCGGTCATCGGGTCTACGTACACCTCGGCGTGCACCACCGACCACTGGTCGTCCAACTGGGCTGCCCGGTCGACGAGCACCTCAAGAGCCGGGCCGCACACGTCCATCTGACAGAACTGCGGCGTCGACACCAAAAGGGCTGTCGGGCCGGGCCGGTCCAGCGCCTCGGTGAGGGTGAGTGCATGCAGCGGGCACGTCCCGCCGGGCCGAGTGCATATCGGCCTGACCCCCCGGTCGTCGTCGATGGTTGGCGTGTCCACCGGCCGCATCGGATCCCCCACCTGGACCAGGGCCATGGAGCCCTGCTCGGCCACCCGGAATCGGTGGTCTCCGACCAGACCCGGGCCGCCCACGCTGTAGGCGCCAACCGCCGGAGGGGCGAACACCAGCGGGTAGTAAGGGGTGACCCCCGGCTCACCGTGCCGGGTCACCTGCCCGGAGAACACAACCTCAGAGGTGTCGGTCTTCCGGACTACAAGGTCCACATGGTCCGGGGCCCCGTCGACTACAGGCCAGCCGTCGCTGCCGATCAGCACGTACGGGGCCCGCTGCGCCGTCCCGGCCACCAGCACTGTGGGGGCCACGAACCCGTCGGCGAACCGGGCGCCCAACGACATCCCTGGTGACCCGACCGTCGTGAGCCCCAGATCCGCCTGATGGGCGCCGCAGCCGACCAACATCAGGCCCCCAGCCGTTCCGGCTAGGCCGACCAGGATCCGGCGACGGCCCATCATCGGCCCATCATCGGTCACCCCCGCGAGGGTACCCGGTGGCCGTCGGGGCGGACGGTGGGGCACACTCGTCCGATGGACGACCCGGTCGACCTCTCATTTTTCGTCGACGGACGTTCAGTCACCGTGCCCGACGACGGCTCGACCCTGCTCGACGTGCTCCGAGGCCGCCTGGGGATTACCTCGGCCAAGGACGGATGCAGCCCCCAGGGTCAGTGCGGGTGCTGCACGGTACTTGTGAACGGCCAGGCCCGGGTGTCGTGTGTAACCCCAGCCCGTCGGGTCTCCGGACGGTCCGTCACCACCCTTGATGGCCTCGACCCCGATGAGTCTCGGACCTGGGCCGAGGCCTTCTGCACCGCCGGGGGCAGCCAATGCGGCTTCTGCACGCCGGGCATCGTCATGCGCTTCGCCGCCCTTCGGTCGAGCATCCATTCCGGCGGGGGCCCCGACCGGGAACGGGCCGCCCGGGCCCTCCACGCCCACCTGTGCCGATGCACCGGGTGGCAGACCATTCTCGAGGCCTGGGACGCCTACGGCACGGGTCGGCCGACCACCGACCCGACCCGGGCCGCTGCTCGGGCAACCCTAGAGGGCCGCACCCCCCAGGCTGTCGGCCCGCACGTAGTACTCGGCGGTGGCGGGTTCGCCGCCGACACCGCCCCCACCGGGTGCCTGGTTGCCGTGCCCGACAACTCCGGCGGCTGGGCAGTGGCCGACACCCTGGCCGAGGCCCGCTCCGTGGCCGGCAAGGTACAAGGCCGCCGCACCACCGTCGATGCTCGGCCCCCACTCGACGCCCCACCCGGTGACTGGGACGCGGTGCTGCGCACCCCATGGGTGGAACCCGCATATCTCGAGACCGACGCCGCCTGGTGCGAACCGGGCGGAGAGCCAGCCGGCCCGCTAGCAAACGGCGGCGCCTTCGGCGGGAAAGCCGCCTCTGGAGCGCCGGCCACCGCCCGCCGGCTGGCCGACCAACACGGAAGGCCCGTGCTGGTGCTCCTCTCCCGGGAGGACACGGTGCGCAACGGACCCAAGCGTCCGCCGGTGTCGGGTGGCGCCACCGCCGACGGCCGGGGAGTGCTCCGAGTGGTACGTACTCCCGGGATCGCCGAAGTGGTTGCCACGGTGGCCCCGGAATTGGCCGTCGTCGAGGTCGACGTGCCCGGCCCGCCGACCTCAACCGCCATCCGGGCCGCCGGATGGGCCGAGGCGCTGGTGCTCCTGGCTGGCGCTCGGGGCACTACCGCTTCGGTGGCCTCCCCCGACGGGGCGGTGGCCACCGCCGAGGTCGACGACAGCCACATCGAGGTGGCCGTGCGATGCGGC
>JAKUSA010000078.1 GCA_022449565.1 Acidimicrobiales bacterium
TGGCCGAGCACGTGGAGCACCCCGGGCCGTTCGGCTCGGTCGACGACGAGGTCGATTGGGGCCGGTCCTGGCAGGCCACGCTGGCTGCTGCCCGCATGGTGGCCATTTCATGGCCGGAATCCGTCGGTGGACGAGACGCAAGTCCGGTGGAGGTCGCCCTCTACAACATGGAGTACGCCCGGGCCGGGGCGCCCCAACCGATCAACCGCGTAGGGATCAGCCATGTCGGTCCGACCCTGCTGGCCCGGGGCACTGTCCAGCAGCAGCAGCGGTGGATGCCGGCGATCCTGGACGCCTCCGAGATCTGGTGCCAGTTGTTCAGCGAGCCTGACGCCGGCTCGGACCTGGCGGCCCTGCGGGCCCGGGCCGAGCCGACCGAGGGTGGTTGGCGGGTCAGCGGCCAGAAGGTCTGGACCTCCTACGCTCGGCACGCGACGTGGGGTATCGCCCTGGTCCGCACGGCTTCCGACGCGCCTCGGCACAGCGGTATCTCATGCATGGCGATCGCCATGGACGCTCCAGGCGTCGACGTCCGACCCTTGCGCCAGATCACCGGTGAGTCGGAATTCAACGAGGTGTTCCTTGACGAGGTGTTCGTCTCCGAGGACCAGCTCATCGGCGGTCTCCACCAGGGTTGGGCGGTAGCCAATACCACGCTGGCCCACGAGCGGGGTGTCGGGTTCCCCTTCAAGGAACAGGTCGTCCACGAGGTCTATCTGGAGGACCTGGTCGCCCTGGCCTTCCGTAGCGGACGGCTCGGCGAGCCGGCCGTCGACGACGCTCTGGTCGACGCCCTGGTCCTTGTGAGGATTCTGCGCCTCCACAACTGGAGAACCTTGTCGCGGTTGGCCCGCGGAATCGAACCCGGTCCCGAGTCGAGTCTGGTCAAGTTGGCCTGGACCGAGATGACCCAACGTCTGTCCACCGCGGCACTGGTTGTGCTCGGAGACCAGGCCCCGCTGTGGCCGACCCCTGGGGGTGATCTGGCCGCCCGGACCTGGCAGCGGCAGTGGCTATGGAGCAAGGCCGCAGGTATCGCCGGCGGGACTACCGAGGTGCAGCGAACGATCGTGGCCGAGCGACTCCTCGGCCTTCCTCGAGCCCCAGCAGGTCAGGGGGCGTAGCGCTCGGCCAGCATCCCGGCCAGCTTTCGAAGGTCGATCTTGCCGCTCTCCAACCAGGGCAGGTCGTCCGGGCTGGCGTAGATGGCCACGTGTCGGGGCACTTTGTAGGAGGACAGGTCGCCCCGTAGGCGCTCCAGCATCTCCTCCGGGTCAACTGACATACCGGGGCGGAGGACCACTGCAGCGACCACGTCTTGGCCTCGTTCGCCATGGGCTACTCCAGCCACAAAGGCGTGCATCACCTCGGGCTGCTCCTCGATGACCAATTCGACTTCGCGAGGCATGACGTTCATCCCCGAGGTCTTGATCTGGTCGCCCATTCGCCCCTTGAAGTACAGGTGTCCGTCAGCGTCAAGGTGGCCTACATCGCCGGTCTGATACCAGCCGTCAGGCGTGAAGACCTCGTGCTCGGCCAGCCCCACCAGCCCCAGCATCAGGGGATAGCCACGGATCCAGATCTCCCCCAGTTCGCCCTCGGGGGCCTCCTCCCCGGTGGATGGCTCCACGATCCGGTGTTCGATGCCCGGCACGGCCCGGCCGAACGAACCCCGCTTGTTTTCGGGGAGGGCACTGCCAATCAGTTCGATGGAGTGAGGACCGAGCGATTCGGTCATGCCAAGGGAGTTGGCTCGCAGTTCCGGGTCGCCGACCCGTAGGTGTGGAGGGAGGAGCGCGTCGAGGCTGCCGCCCCGGACCGCCGACAGGTCCCGGTCCGGGAACGACGGGTGTTCGGTGAGGGCCCGGCTCATGTGGGGCCAGCCGACCACGTGGGTGACCCTCTCCGCCTCGATGAGGTCGAGGGTTGTGCCAGCCTCGAAGCGCTCCTCGAACACGACAGTCGCTCCGGCGTGCATGGCTGAAACAAGGGTGTAGGTCAGACCGCCTACCCAGAACAGCGGCATCGGCGTGTAGAGGACGTCCCCGGGGAATAGGTCGCGGAAGGGCAGGATGTTGTAGGGGTGTCGTACGACGGCGCCGTGGCCATGGATCACCCCCTTCGGCTCTGCGGTGCTACCCGAGGTGTACATGATCAACATCGGGTCATCGGGACCGACCGCGGCCTCTGCGACTGCCAGGTCGGTGTCGGTGGTGCCCAAGGCATTAGCTAGTAGGTCCTCGACGGTCGATGCCCACCCCCGGTCGGTGCCGTTCCACACGTAGACCGCTGTGAGGTCTGGATGGCTGGCCACTTCGATCTCGCCATGGCGCTGGCCGGCCAGGCCGGGGATCGCTGTTTCGAGTTCTACGGGGTAGTGGCGACCCAGGTGACCGTTGGCGGTGAGCAGAACTTCGACCCCAGAGTGACCTAGAGCCCAGCCGAGTTCCCTTGGCCGAGCGTAGGTACTGAGCAGGGTGGTTACCGCTCCGATACGGGTAGCGGCCAGCCAGGCCACCACCCAGTCGGGACTGTTCGGGGCGAGGAGACCCAGCCGGCTTCCCCTGGCTACACCACTGGCCAGAAGAGAGCGGGCCATCTCGGCTGACCGCCGCTCCACCTCTTGGTAGGCGACTCGTTGGTCGTCGAGAACGACCAGGATCCGGTCTCCCCAGCGATTGGCCGCCTCACGAATCAGGCCCGCGGCCGTCGCCTCGTGGTCCGGGAACTGGATCCGTCGTTCGTCCGGGGCCGGAGAATCAGTCACGTTCCGGGGGTGGGGCCAGGCCTCAGTTGGCCCCGACGAGGCGGTAGGCGTTGTCACGCATCACCTTCCGCACCTCGTTGTCGCTGAACCCTTCCAATTCGTCGACGAAGTTCAACGGTTCGGGAAGGCCTTCGGCGTGGGGAAAGTCCGACCCGAACAGCAACCGGTCGACACCCAGTAGGTCCTTTAGGAGGGGCATGTCGTCCTCGAAGTACGGAGACACCCACACGCTGGCCAGGAAACGTTCGATGGGATGACTGGGGAAGGCGAAGGGCATCTTCCCGTGGGCGGCTGTCAGATGCCGGAACAACTCGGGCACCCACATGCCGCCGTTCTCGATCGACACCAACTGGAGTTCCGGGAAGCGGTCTAGGACCCCGTGGCAGATCAGTGCGGCGAAGGTGTCGGAGATACTGCGGTCGGTGAAGGCCACCAAGGGGAAGGCCGAGTGCCGGAAGGCCTCGAACTGGCCGGTACCCGACTCCCAGACCTTGGCGTACTGGCCGGTGCCGCTGAGGCCGGCGTGGAAGGCCACTGGGACTCGGGCTTCCTGCAGCCTGGCCCAGGCTGGGTCGTAGTCGGCCATTCCCGGAGAGCGGTAGCCGTCGTCGGTCGGTACGGGACCGGGCACCATCACCACGATCCGGGCCCCCATGGAGAGAACCCGATCGATCTCGGCCACGGCGCTGTCGGGGTCGGCCAAGGTGAGCATGGGCGCAGCAAACAGCCGACCGTCCCGGTCGAATCCCCAGTCCTCGTCGAGCCAGGAGTTGAAGGCGCTAAACGCCGCTTGGAGAGCCGGGATGTCGTGCTTGAGTGCCTCCTGCATGCCAACCCCGAGGGTGGGGAAGAGGAAGGCCGACTCCAGGCCCTGGTCGTCCATAACGGCGAGTCGGGCGGTCGGGTCCCGGAACTCTGGATGCTCGGAGATCGGGTCGAGGTCGCCGAACATGGTGGCTAGGTCCAAGCCCTCGGTGTTGCGGCCCCGGAAATAGTCCTCGAGGCTCCCCGGGCGGGCGATCGGGTCGAAAGTGGGGTTGGGGATGAACTTGTTGACCCGGCCGCCGACCAACAGGCGCTTCTTTCCGCCCACCTCCGCCCACTGCATGCAGCGCTTGGCCATCGAGGGCTCGATGTGCCTGGTGAAGGCATCTTCGGCTTCGTAGTAGTGGTTGTCGGCGTCGAAGGCACGGAAGTCCGGTCGGGCCATTCGGCGAGCGTACTCCCGTGTCCTCTCAGGCCCGAAAGCTGCGGACGGCTGCGACGCCACCCTGTGCCCCCACTAGTGTCGGCTGGCACACACGCCGAGGATCGCAGGTCGCCGTGGAACACATCCGCTACGAGACGGACGGTCCGATTGGGGTGATAACCCTCGACCGGACCGAGAAGGCCAACGCGGTCGATCAACAGGCGCTGGACGAGTTGAACGCCGCGTTCGAGGAGGCGGCGGCTGACCGTGAGGTCCGAGTCATCGTCCTTCGAGCTGAGGGCAAGCATTTCTGCTCGGGCCATGACATCACGGCCAGCAACGCGGCGGTCGGTCGGGAAGCCGGGGAGGCGGAGGCCACGCCCCGGCCTGGGGTTGACTGGGATGTCCGGGGCCTTCAGGCCATCTACGAGTGGGAGACAATCCACTACCTGGGCTATAGCCGACGGTGGCGCGACATTCCCAAGCCGACAATCGCCGCCGTGCAGGGACAGTGCATCGCCGGTGGCTTGATGCTGTGCTGGCCCTGTGACCTGATTGTGGCCGCCGACAACGCCCGGTTCTCAGACCCCGTCGTGCGAATGGGCATCGGCGGGGTGGAATACCACGCCCACACCTGGGAGGTGGGTGCCCGGAAAGCCAAGGAGATGCTGTTCACCGCCCAACCGATTACCGCACAGGAAGCGTTGGAACTCGGGATGGTCAACCGGGTCGTGCCGCTCGACGACCTGCTGTCCGAGACCATGGACCTGGCCGGCCAGATCGCCGAGATGCACCCGTTCGCCCTCGCCCAGGCCAAGCGGGCCGTCAACCAGACCCTGGACGTGCAGGGCTTCTATAGCGCCCTCCAGTCGGTGTTCGACATTCACCAGACGGGGCACGGCAATGCCATGACAGTCGGTGGCTATCCCATCCTGGTCAACCTGGAGCAGATGAAGAACACCAACCGGGACTGAGCCAGCTCCCGGTCGTACCCGTCCTCAGACGCTCACCGGTACTCGGCTGAATCCAGCCACGTTGGTCATCTGGACCCGTTCCAGACCGTCCTCCACCACAGTGAAATCGGGCCACCGGTTCCGGATCTCTTCCAGAGCCACCGCGCACTCCATGCGGGCCAGGGCGGCTCCTATGCAGACGTGGATGCCGTGGCCGAAGCTCAGCGCCAAACGTTGTCGGCGTTCGATGTCGAACACCTCAGGATTGACGAACTCGCGGGGGTCGTGGTTGGCCGCCCCGGTTACCAAGAAGACCGGTTTTCCTGGCGGGACCCGCACCCCGTGCCAATGGGTCTCGTTGACCGACAGCCTTCCCTGGTACTGGGACGGGGCCCAGTAGCGGAGAACCTCCTCCACCGCATCGTCGATCTTGGACGGGTCGGCACGGACCTTCAGCCATTCGGCGGGATTCCGGTGGAACAGGACGGTTGCATTGCCCAAAGCCTTGGTAACCGTTTCGCTCCCCGCAGCTCCCAGCAGGGAGCAGAACCCCGCAATCTCGTGATCGGTCAACGAAACGAGGTCGCCGTCCTCGGTCTCGACCCGAGCCTCGATCAGGGCACTGCACATGTCCTCAGCAGGCGTTTTCCTCTTGGCGGCTACGAAATCGAGGAAGTAGACGGCCTGACCGATGGCCGCCTCGATCTGGGCCGGGCTGGCCGCCGACTGTCCCTCCTCCCGGCGAAGCATTGCGTCGGTTTGGAGTCGGATCATCTGCCGATCGGCCTCCGGGACGCCGAGGATGGCGCAGATGATCTCCACCGGGAAGGGCGCGGCAAAGTCCTCCACCATGTCGAATTCGTCTCGGTCCATTAGCGGGTCGAGGTAGCTCCGGATGAGGAGCTTGACCTTGTGTCGGTAGCCGGCCATGGCCCGGGGGGTGAAACTCCGGCTCACCAGTCTGCGGTAGCGGTTGTGCTCGGGCGGGTCCATCATGATCATGCTGCGGTTGATGCCCGGGTCGAAGTCGGGGTCGGTGAGGTGTTCGTAGGTCAGACCATGGGTTGAGGTGAAGTTTTCGGTATCGAGGTGCACGGCCACGATGTCCTCGAAGCGGCTGAAGGCGTAGAAGTCCCACCGGTCGCTGTGGAAGCAGGGCGCCTCCTCGCGCATACGGGCGTACGTGGCGAACGGGTCGTCGAAGAACTCCCGGCTGAAAGGGTCGAAGTCGACGCTGGCCATGGCTTCCTCAGGCCGTTACGGGCCGGATCATCGATTCCTGGGCGAAACTGGCCACCAACATTCCGTCCCTGTCGAAGGCGTTGCCGTACCCGAAGGCTCGGGCCCCGGCGACCACTGAGGCCCGCTGGCTTATCAGGCACCAGTCGTCGATCCGGAAAGGCCGGTGGAACCAGACCGAGTGGCCGGTGACCGCGGTGTGCAGGGCCTCCCCGGCGTCGGCCTGGCTGATCCCCTCCAGGGGGCGGAGGGCCGTACCGATCACCGTCAGGTCGGTGGCGTAGGCCAGCAACGCCTGGTGGGAGGCCGTCCTGTCGTCCAGGTCGACGCCGCCGACCCGGGTCCAGAAGGCGTACTCGGCCGGGCCGGAAGCCCGGTCCCGAAGGTCAACCGCTCCGACCACACGGGTCTCCCAGGGGATCATGGCCATCTCTTCCGGTTCGGCGTCGGCCGGATCTCCCACGTCGGGAGCCGGCTCCTGATGTTCTGGACCGCCTTCGGGGACGTGGAGTGAGGCCTGGGCCAGGAAGAACGGCCGGCCGTCCTGCTCGGCGGAGATGCGTCGCGTGGCGAACGTCCGCCCTGTATGGGATGACTCGATTTCGAATGAGAACGGTTTGTCCAGCGATCCTTCACGGGGGAACAGGCAACCGAGGGAGCGGATTGTCCGGTCCTCAGCCGTCGCCGTTGCCAGCATGATGGCCTGGGCGAGGAGTTGCCCACCAAAGATCCGGTGGTAGTCCATTTCGAGGTTGGGGGCAGCCCATGAGCCGGGAGTAGTTTCGGTCACTTCCAGGCAACGGAGGAGCCCGGCCAGGTCTACGGCGGCCATCGGATCAGGTCGAGCCGGTCGGTTTGAACAGCGGTACGAAGTAGTCGCCGTTCTTCTCGAAGGTCACCTCAACCGTCATGCCTACGCGGATGGCGTCAAGCTCGCAACTGACGATGTTGGTGCCCAGCCTGATGGTGGGATCCTCGTCGATTTCGACGAAACCGAAGGCGTAGGGCGGGTCGAAACCGGGCATGAACGGTTGGTGGTTGATGGTGAACGCGGCCACCGTTCCCTGACCGCTCACCACCTTCGGTTCGAGTCCCCGGCCGTGGCAGTAGGGGCACACCGGCGCCGGCGGATGGTGCAGTCGCTCACAGTCGTTGCACCCGGCAATCCGCAGGTGCCCGTCAGCCCCCGACGTCCAGTAGAACCCGTCCTCCGGCCCCGGGTCGACAACACGGGTCGGTGTCCCGGTCACGTCAGCCCCCGGGTGAGCAACAACGCTCCACACTCCGGACCGCCGCCTGCTCCGACCACTGCCACCTCAGCATCCTCAACCTGCAAGTGGGCTTGGCCGCGTAGTTGCATCACCGCCTCGTGGAGGAACCCGAAGCCGTGCAGGCGCCCGCCGGAGAGCTGTCCTCCCCAGGTGTTGAGAGGCAGGGCACCTCCATGGGCGATCCGGGTGCCGTCCTCCACGAAGGGACCCCCTTCACCTCTAGGACAGAAGCCCAAGGCCTCGATCCAGGCAAGGGTCAACCAACTGAACCCGTCGTAGAGCTGCGCGGTGTCGACGTCCTCCGGCGTGAGTTCGGTCCGCCCCCAGAGTGACGCCGCCGAGTCGCGCATGCCCATGGTGGTCAGGTCATCGAACTGGTCCCAGGATGGACGGCCTCGGTGGGCGGTTCCCAGCGCGTTGACTTGGATCGGGACCTCGGGGGCATCTCCGGCGTGGTCGCGGTGCGACACGACAACCGCGGTGGACCCGTCGCAGGGCACGTCACAGTCGTAGAGGCCGAACGGCTCGGACACCGGTCGGGCTTCTAGGTAATCCTCCATGGTCATGGGTTCGGTGTAGATCGCCTTCGGGTTGGACGCCGCGTGGTTGCGGGCGTTGATGGCGACTGCTCCGAGTTGTTCCCGGGTTGTTCCGTAGTCATGCATGTGGCGGTTTGCGTAGCAGGCAATCCAGTTGGCTGCCGAGGCGGCGCCGTAGGGGATCAGGTACCGGAAGGCCGGCGGCATGCCACCACCGGCGGCTGAGGCCCGTACCGGCCCGCCGCTGCCTTCGACGACTGTCTGGAAGACGTGCACGTGGCGGGCCAGACCAGCACCCACTGTTA
>JAKUSA010000079.1 GCA_022449565.1 Acidimicrobiales bacterium
GGGGACCATGGGCGCAAAGGGTATCGGGCAGGGTCCCCGGGAGCGGGCCCGTCAGGTCTGCGACCCGGTGACCGGGATCGGCGCTGACGGGCTGATCATCGGCACTCCGGCCGCTCTCGCCTCCGAGGCTTCACCCACCTTCGCCCTTTTCAACCGGGACGGCAGTCGCGCTGAGATGAGCGGCAACGGCCTCCGTTGTTTCGGTCAGGCTGTCGCCCGGGTGAACGGTGTCACCGATCTGGAGTTCGTCGTCGGTACCGACACCGGGCCCTGTCGGGTGTCGGTGTTCGGAGGCCCGACCGACTCCGAGGTATTGGCCACCGTGGACTTGGGGCCCGCCGGTCCGGGGCCCGAACTGGAGGGACCGTCCATCGACCTTGGGGGGCCCGACCACGGCCGACTGGCCACGGTCGATGTTGGCAACCCACATCTGGTAGTCGAGGTGGTCGACCCTGAGGCCGTGGACCTGGCCGTGGTCGGCCCGGCCCTTGAAGCTCGGTTCACCCCCGAGGGCTGCAACGTCCACCTGGTGGCCGTCGTCGACCGTTCGAGCCTGCTCCTCCGCCCCTGGGAGCGCGGCGTAGGTCTGACGGAGGCCTGCGGCACCGGCGCCTGTGCCGCGGCCTACGCCGCCCACTCGTGGGGGCTGGTTGACCCCGTGGTCGAGGTCATCATGCCGGGCGGCCGAGCCACGGTGTCCGTCGGTGACACCCTTCGTCTGACGGGACCGGCGACCTTCATCGACGAGCACGAGGTAGACGGTGGCTGATCGCCGGGATCCCGTCGGCGACCAGGAGGACGGCACCCACCGGGGCGGGTTTGGCGAGTTCGGTGGAGACAGCCGCGGCCTAATCGACCGGGCGTTCCGAGAAAGGATTGTTCTTGCCGGAGTGACCCTCGACTCGGGCGAGGACGAGACCACCCAGGCGTCGCTCGAGGAACTAGCCCGACTAGTGGACACCGCCGGGGCTGACACCGTGGCCCGGGTGGTCCAAAAGCGTGACAAGCCTGACCGGGCCACCTACGTCGGACGCGGAAAAGCCGATGAGATCCGCTCGGTGTCCGAGAATCATGACGCCGACACCGTCGTTTTCGACGATGACCTCACCCCAGCCCAGCAGGGGAACCTCGAAACCATTCTGAAGCGCACGGCCCTGGACCGCACCGCGGTGATCCTCGACATTTTCGCCCAGAACGCCAGCAGCCCCGAAGGTAAGGCTCAGGTGGAGCTGGCCCAACTCCGCTACCGGCTGCCCCGCCTTCGCCGGTCTGGCCGGACGTTCAGCCAACAGGCAGGCGGCATTGGCACCCGGGGGCCCGGGGAGACCCAACTCGAGGTCGATCGTCGGCGCCTCACCCGCCGGGTCACCCGCCTCGAAGCCGACCTGCAGCGCTTCCGCCGGCATCGGGCCACCCAGTCAAAGGCTCGGCGGCGGACCAGCAACCATGCCGTTTCTATCGTCGGTTACACCAATTCCGGCAAGTCGACCCTCCTGAACCGACTGACCGACGCCGGGGTGCTCGTCGAGGACCGCCTCTTCGCCACCCTGGACACCACCACCCGACGTCTGGAACTCCCGGGCGGGGAGGCCCTGTACCTAACTGACAGCGTCGGGTTCGTCCGCAAGCTGCCCCACCAACTAGTCGAGGCTTTCAAGGCCACACTGGACGTCCTGGTCGAGGCCGACCTCCTCATCCACGTGGTCGACGCCTCCGCCCCGGACCCCGAGGGCTGCGTTGAGGCGGTACGGGACGTGCTCACCGAGATCGGTGCCGATGGAGTCCCCGAGCTCTACGTGTACAACAAGGCAGATCTGGCACCGGCCGCCGCGGCCAGACTCGCCCGGGACGAAACCGACTCGGTTGTCGTCTCGGCCCGCACCGGGGAAGGGATCGAGGCACTACTCGATGCCGTCGCGTCGATCCTGCGTCGATCTACCCGGGTCGTCGAACTTGACGTGCCCTTCGACCGGGGTGACGTCCGAGCCATGGCCCACCGGGAGGGCCAGGTGGTCGACGAGACCATCGGTGACCGGAGCTGGCACCTCCGGGTTCGCGTCGACGAAAGTTCCGCCGGCCGGCTCGATAACTTCCTAGTCGTCCCGGAAGCTGACCGGTCGGAACCCCTGGCGCCCAAGGCGGATGGATGAGCAGGTGACCAGCGGATTTGTGCCCCCGCCCTACCCGTACGAGACGCTTGGCGAGGTGAGGGCTGCGGCCGCGGAACGGCCCGACGGTGCAGTGGACCTGTCGGTCGGCGTCCCTTGTGACCCGGTGCCCGACACTGTCATTGCAGCCCTAACCGATCCTGACCCGGCGAGGCCGTATCCCCCGTCGGTGGGTAGCGACCGACTGCTGGCCGCGGCTGTGGGCTGGGCCTCCCGGGAACTTGGGGTGGACCTCCCGCCAGCCGGCGTCGGGGCCTGTATCGGCAGCAAGGAACTCGTCGTCGGGCTACCCCATGTCCTGCGCCTCAAGTCCCCGGGGCGCGACACGGTCCTCTACCCCTCGGTGTCCTACCCGTCCTACGCCATGGGGGCCGAGCTGGCCGGTTGCCGGGCCGTTCCGGTGCCCGTCGACGACCGGTGGAGGATCGACCTCACGGCCATCCGAGAGGACGATGCCTCGCGGGCCCTGTGCCTCTGGGTGAACACCCCCTCCAACCCGGCCGGCGCCCTGGACGACCTGGGTGGGGCTGCCGAATGGGGAAGGGCCCACGGCGTGCCCGTCGCCTCCGATGAGTGCTACCTGGAGTTCACCTGGGTCGGACCGCCCCGGTCGGTTCTCCAACACGGCACCCAAGGGGTGCTGGCCGTTCACTCGCTGTCCAAGCGCTCCAACCTGGCCGGTTTGAGGGTCGGGTTCTACGCAGGTGACCCCGAGCTCGTTTCCTACCTGAGAGAGGTACGGAAACACCAGGGGTTCATGGTCCCGGGCCCGGCACAGGCGGCGGGCGCGGCGGCCCTTGACGACCAGGCACACGTAGACCTACAGCGGGAGCGCTATCGCCGTCGCCTAGGTGCCCTGGTTGAGGTATTCGCGGCGCTGGGGATCCCAGCGTCGGTGCCTGACGGCGCCTTCTACTTGTGGGTCGCCGCGCCGGACGGCGACGCCTGGACCCTGATCCGACGCCTAGCCAGCGAGATAGGCCTGGTGGCCTGCCCGGGCGGGTTTTTTGGTGAACAAGGTGCCGGCCACGTCCGGGTCGCCGCGGTGGCCACCGACGACCGCATTGACCTGCTGCGGGAACGAGCCGGTTGCTGAGCAGGAATCGGCACGGTCGGGCCAGGGGGCCGGACACTAGTCTCGGCGGCATGGTCGACCTCCGGAACCGGATCGAGACCCTTTGGGAGGGTCGTCACGACCTCTCGGTCGATGACGTTGAGGCCAACGAGACCATCCGCGAGGCGATCGACCTGCTGGACAACGGCGAGGCACGGGTCGCCGAAACGGACGGACAGGGCGGGTTCTTGGTCAACGAGTGGTTAAAACTGGCCATCCTGTTGCTGTTCCAACAGTCGCAGATGTCGACCATCGAGATGGGACCGTTCGAGTTCGCCGACAAGATCCCGCTCAAGTCGGACTACCAGGCCCGCGGGGTGCGGGTAGTACCCGGTGCGTCGGCCCGTTGGGGCAGCTATCAGGGACCTGGCGTGATCATGATGCCCAGTTACGTGAACATAGGGGCCTACGTGGGTGACAACACGATGATCGACACATGGGCCACCGTCGGCTCATGTGCCCAGGTCGGCCGGGACGTGCACCTTTCCGGCGGAGTGGGGATCGGGGGTGTCCTAGAGCCCCCTAATGCCGTGCCCGTGGTGATCGGCGACGAGTGCTTGATCGGCAGTCGGTGCATTGTGGCCGAGGGAGCCCGGGTGGGCGACGGCTCCGTCCTGGGAGCGGGAGCGGTGCTAACCGGCTCGATTCCGGTCATCGAGGCCTCCACCGGGGAGGAACTGTCGCGTGGTGAAGTGCCGCCTTGGTGCGTCGCCGTGCCGGCCACCCGTCCGCGGGAGTTCGAGGGTGGCCTATTCGGCCTGTCGTGCGTACTGGTGGTTCGGCGGCTCGAACCCGGGGAGAGGCATGACAAGTCGACCCTCAACGATGTGCTGCGCACCCACGGGGTCACCACCTAAGGGTGTTGGGGCCGCGTCCATGACCGACCTAGTGGCCCTAACGGCGGAACTGGTCGACATTCCGTCGGTCAGCTTCGATGAGGCCGCCCTGGCGACTCGGATCGAAGCTGACCTGCGGGGCGTTCCCGGCCTGGCTGTCGACCGGGTCGGGGACAACCTGGTAGCCCGTACCGAGCTCGACAGGACCCAGCGACTGGTCATCGGCGGACACACCGACACGGTCCCGGGGGATACCGCTGCCGGGGCCCGTATCGACGGTGATACCTGCTGGGGGCTGGGCAGCGCTGACATGAAGGGTGGCCTCGCCGTGATGATTGATCTGGCCGGCAGCCTGGTCCGACCGGTTGTCGACGTGACCTGGGTGTTCTACGCCCGGGAGGAGGTGGCCAGCGAGCACAACGGGCTTCGAGAGTTATTTGCCGAGGCCCCCGACCTGCTTGCCGGCGACGCCGCCGTCCTTGGCGAGCCCACCGGAGCGGCCATCGAGGCTGGTTGCCAGGGAACCATGCGCCTCGCTGTGACGCTGTCCGGGGTCAGGGCCCATTCTGCACGGCCGTGGATGGGCCGCAACGCCGTCCACCGCCTGGGCGGACTACTCGTGGCACTAGACGCCTACGAGTACCGCGAGCCCGTCGTCGACGGCTGCCAGTACCGGGAGGCGCTGCAGGCGGTACGGGTGGAAGGGGGTCTGGCCGACAACGTGGTCCCCGGCTCGGCCACTCTGGTTCTCAACCACCGCTACGCCCCGGACCGGTCTGCCGCCGAGGCCGAGGCACACGTCCGTGAGGTGCTGGCCCCCCACGTCGAGGATGGCGACACCATCGAGGTGGTCGACCATGCCCCGGCCGCTGCACCGGGTTTGGACCACCCGCTGCTCGTCGCCCTGGCCGCTGACCTGGAAGTGAGGGCGAAGCTCGGTTGGACCGACGTGGCGTTCTTTGCCGAGCGTGGTGTCCCTGCGGTCAACTTCGGACCCGGCGACCCCACCCTGGCCCACACGGCCGAGGAACGGGTGGAGCGTCGGGCTTTGGAGTCAACTTACCGGGCCCTCCGGAGCCTCCTGGAAGGCGACACTTAGGGGTAACTCAGACCCGGCGGAGGACAGTCACCACACGGCCGAACACAGTGACGTCGGCGGCCGGGAAGCGAAGTTCATCGAAGTCGGGGTTGGAGGGCACCAGAACAACAGTCCTGCCGTCCCGGCGCAGGTGCTTGACGGTGGCTTCCTCCCCAGGGATCCCGGCCACGACAAGGTCGCCGTTCTCTGCGGTGGCCTGAGAACGCACCACCACGAAGTCGCCAGCGAATATCCCGGCCTCGACCATCGACTCGCCGCGGACCCGAAGCATGAACAGTTCTCCCTCACCGGTGAACTCGGCCGGGAGGGGGAGCAACTCTTCAATGTTCTCGGCGGTCAGGACGTCAGTGCCGGCCGCAACATCACCGACCAGCGGTACGTGGCGTACGGCACCTCGTTCGACCGCCGCGCCCGAGATCGGGTCAAGGCAGACCTTGATGGCCCGGGGCTTGCTGGGATCACGTTGGAGATAGCCGAGCTTTTGAAGGGATTTGAGGTGGGCGTGGACGGTCGATGGGGAGGTCAGGCCGACTGCCTGGCCGATCTCCCGGACCGATGGGGGAAACCCCCGCTGACGAGTCTCGGCGTCGATGTAATCCAGGACCTGCCGTTGGCGGTCGGTGAGGCTGCTCTGGCTCATCGCGGGCTACTCCCTCTGGTGGGCCGCTCCCGGGTCTCTCTTGCCGGGGTTGGAATCGAACATATGTTCGTTACTATGGTATCCATGATCGAACGTCTGTACGACGCACATATGTTCCCCGAACACGCGTTCCGTGTCAAGGACTCGAGGTGTCGGGCCGGATATGCAGGCCGGGCCGGCCCTCCGGGCACCCCGCGCTGGCGCACCCTGCCGCGAAGCTGGACCCCATGACCGCCGTCATCACTCTTTCCGATCGGACCAGTCCACAGGGTTCCTCGGCTGGCCCCTCCTGGTCCGCGACACGGCCCCTTGCCCCCTCCGTCTATCGGCGGCGGCGCATCGTGGCCACCGCGGTGGTCGCCCTGCTCGTGTTCTGCATTGCCCTGGTGGGTAGTGAACTGCTGGGTCGGGTGAGTGGAACGCCCGGGTCGACGCCGGTCGGAGCGGTCGGTCGTGACGTGGTCTACGTGGTCCAACCCGGTGACACCCTCTGGGAGATCGGCCTCCGGCTGAACCCTCCTGGACGTGACATACGGCCGTTTGTCGACCGCCTCATCGACGCCGCGGGAACCTCAGTTCTCCAGCCCGGCCAGCGCATCGTCCTTCCCGCGGACTGGTAGTTGGTGGCTCGCCCACCCAGATGGTCAGGTCGCCAAGTAGCGGCAGAAAAGGAAACCCTCGGCGACCAGCACACGGTCCAGTCGGAACTCGTGGGGGGCGCCCGCAACCTGCTCCACCGGGTCGGCCCTACCGGAGCCCCCAACCACTCGGGGGGAAATGGCCAGGCAGTACTCATCGATGAGCCCCTCGGCCAGGAGTTGGCCGTTGAGCGTCGGGCCACCCTCGCAGAGCACCACCTCGGTGCCCCGGGCCGACAGGTCGGCCAGCATGGCCGACGGCGACCATTCAACGCTCCCCAGGTCGACTACCTCGGCCACCGGTTCCATCGTCGCCCGTCGTCCCGGATCGGCTGCTGTGGTGGTGTAGATGAGCGGTCGGGGGTCCGACGGGTCGTGTTCGGAAAACATCCCGATGGTCGGGTCGAGGTCCAGCCGACCCGAGACGACCGCCAGCCTGGGGCGAGCCGCCTGACCCCGCCGGTCCCGCAACTTGGCCACCCGACCGTCCGGGGTACGTGGTGTCCGGTATCCCTCGGCCCGGACGGTACCCGCGCCGACCAGGACCACGTCGGCCAGACCGCGCAACACCTGGTAGAGGCGCATGTCGGCCGGCCCGCTCAATCCTCCGGCCCGCCCGTCCACGGCGACCGCTCCGTCGACCGAGTTGACCATGTTCACCAGTACCCACGGCCGACCGGCGGGAGCGGGCCGTTGATCGGCGTGGAAGCAATCGACCAGGTCCACATCGGGATGGTCGCCGGGTGGCGGATACACCTGTCGCACGGCGGGGAGGGTAGTCGGGCCGGCCGGTGCCCTGACCGGGACCCCTGTGGAAAACGCCTCTGTCATCCACGGCGGAATCCACAACAAATGCCCCTTCCGGTCCACAGGCCACCGTCCGTAGGGTGCGGCGATAGTCGGAGAGTTCCTCTCCGGCCCGGATGGCGCTGCCGACCAACCGATAGGGAATAGGGGTAATGCGCAGACCATGACCATGACCCCGGACCGGGTGGTACCCGGAGTACGCCGGCACTTCACCGTCGCCGGCCGGGACGTCTACGACAGTGTCACATGGACGTCGAGACGGGCTCGCCTGGTCGACCACCGCGACGGCCGCGTCGCCTTCGAACAGGCTGACGTCGAGGTGCCCACCGGGTGGTCGGTAAACGCCACGAACATCCTCGCCCAGAAGTACTTCCGCGGAGAGCAGGGCAGCACGGCCCGGGAATCGTCACTGCGTCAGGTCGTCGACCGGGTAGTCGACACCGTCGCTGGGTGGGGGCTCGCCGACGGCTACTTCGACGACGAAGGCGCGGAAGTCTTCCGCGACGAACTCAAGTACCTCATCGTCACTCAACGGGCGGCCTTCAACTCGCCGGTCTGGTTCAACATCGGTGTGCCCGAGGTCCCTCAGCAGGCGTCAGCCTGTTTCATCCTCTCCGTCGACGACCGCATGTCATCGATCCTCAACTGGTACACCGAGGAGGGAATCATCTTCAAGGGAGGGTCGGGCGCCGGGGTCAACCTCAGTACTATCCGCTCGTCGCGTGAGTCGCTTCGGGGTGGCGGAACGGCCAGCGGCCCGGTGAGTTTCATGCGGGGTGCCGACGCTTCAGCGGGCACCATCAAGAGCGGAG
>JAKUSA010000008.1 GCA_022449565.1 Acidimicrobiales bacterium
CGGTAGTGAGGATCTCGGCCCTCAAGGCTATGGACGGTGACGTGGCGGCCGCCGAACAGATTCTCGAGTTGATGAGCCAGGTCGACGAGTTCATCCCGGAGCCGAAACGCGACTTCGAGAAGCCCTTCCTGATGCCCATCGAGGACGTGTTCTCGATCACCGGACGGGGCACCGTGGTGACCGGCCGGGTGGAGCAAGGCAAGGTCAACACCGGAGACTCGATCGAGATCGTTGGCATCCGAGAGACCCAGACCACAGTGTGCACCGGGGTCGAGATGTTCCGCAAAATCCTTGACGAGGGCCAGGCCGGCGACAACATCGGCGCTCTGCTCCGAGGCATCGACAAGGATGAGGTACAGCGCGGCCAGGTGCTCGCCGCACCCAAGTCGATCACCCCGCACGCCCACTTCGAGGCTCAGGTGTACGTCTTGACCAAGGAGGAGGGCGGACGCCACAAGCCGTTCTTTACCAACTATCGGCCCCAGTTCTACTTCCGTACCACCGATGTGACCGGCATGATCAGCCTCCCCGAGGGCACCGAGATGTGTATCCCCGGCGACAACACCACCATGGTGGTGGAGTTGATTGCTCCGATCGCCATGGATGAAGGCCTACGCTTCGCTATCCGCGAGGGTGGCCGCACGGTTGGTGCCGGCGCGGTCACCAAGATCCTCAACTAGTTCCCGCTCCGATGGCCGCAGGTCAAAAGATTCGTATCCGGCTTAAGGCTTACGACCACGAAGTGATCGACCAGTCGGCAAAGAAGATCGTCGAGACCGTGCTGCGCACCCAGGCCGACATCCGGGGGCCGGTGCCCCTCCCCACCGAGAAGCACAGATACACGGTGATCCGAGGGCCGTTCAAGGACAAGGACTCTCGGGAGCACTTCGAGATGCGCATCCACAAGCGCCTGCTGGACATCCTCAACCCGTCGCCCAAGACGGTCGACGCCCTGCAGCGTCTCGACCTGCCGGCCGGCATCGACATCGAGATCAAAATCCAGCAGGCTTAGGGCCCGGCGCCACCCTGCTCCCCGGACCAGTTTGGTTCGGCACTGGCCTCCGGCTCGGCCTTGGTTTCCGTTCGCCGACCCCACCGCCGGCTCCGTTCCGGACCCCGCCCAACGGTCAGGTCATCGGCCACCTCGTGGCGTTGGGCCACCGAGGCGACAACGGCCTGGGTGGTAGCGGCCACCGGGATGGCCAGTAGGGCACCGACGATGCCCAGAAGGGCCGCCCCGGCGATTACCGAACCGAACGCCACGGCGGCGTGGATGCGCATGGTGTGAGCGGTGATGCGCGGGGAGAGCAGATAGTTTTCGACCAGCTGGTACACGGCAATCACCACCACTACCCAGAACCCGTTCACGGGTTCACCGAGCAGGCCGATTAGCACCGGGAGCACCCCGGCAATGTAGGTGCCGACCACGGGTATGAACTGAGAGATGACCCCCACCCAGAGGGCGAGGGCCAGCGAGGAGGGCAACCCGATGACCTCGAAAGCCGCCCAGTGGATCCCGGCCGAGATAACGGCCAGCAGGGCGCGGGAAAGGATGTAGGCGCCGGTCTTCTCGACTGCCACGCCCCACACAGCGAGTACCTGCCTTTGCCGGCCGGGGGCCAGGAACGAACACACCAGCCGCCTTACCTTGGGGCCTTCGGCAACCAGATAGAAGGTGAATAGGCCAATGGTGAACAACTGGAACATCACGTTGGCCACGGTGCTGCCGAAACGGGCCAGGTCATCGGCCAGGTCACCGAGAAGGCTGGCCAGCGCACCCGAGTCGTAGCGCGATCGGAGGTCCTCGGTGGCGTTCTCGATCCCGAAGTTGTCGTCGAGGAAGTCGTCGATGTCGACCAGGTAGGTGGGCACGTTCTCGCTGAATTCCGTCACCTGTTCGGCCAGCAGCGCTCCGACCTGGACACCGAAGCCGCCGATGGCGGCGATCCCTAGCGCGAACACCAGCGCGGTACCGAGACCCCGGCGGAGTCCGAACCTCTCCAGCCGGTTAACAGCCGGCTCGAGGGCGAAGGACAAGAAGAGCGACACGAGCAGCATGATGACGAGTGGTCGTAGCGAGGTGACGACACCACGCAGATACCACAGGGCGGCTATGCCGACCATCACCATGACGACGGCTCGTGTTACCCAGGTTGGAGGTCTCTCGGCGTCGATTCCCGGTTCGTCCACCGGATCGGCCTCCTATCGGCGGCGTGTCGTCGGCGGCCCAGTTCGACCGTACCGCCCCGCCGGTAGCCCTTCGGGGATGGCGCCCCCGGTCGGTTGTGGCTGGTCTGGCTGGGCCGTATCGTTGTCTGTTCGCGTGCCGGAGGGTCCGGTCGCTTGGAACCGAAGTCCGTAGAGGCCCCGTCTCCTTAGGGTCAGGGAACCGCACGGCGCAACCGAATTGTCGCTCCGCCAGGTTTCCTGAGCGGAGCGTTCGTATGGGGCCGGGGGAACTTTTCGTACCGGTCTGCCGGTGGGTGACCGCCGGGTTCTGCACCAGGAGCCAGGATGGCGAGCAAGGCAATCGTCGGCGAGAAGGTCGGCATGACACAGGTATGGGACGACGACAACCGTGTCGTCCCAGTCACTGTGCTGCGCGTTCGCCCGAATCGGGTCGTGCGGGTCAAGACAGCGGCTCTTGACGGGTACAGCGCTGTCCAGGTCACTTTCGGGCGGCGCGACCCCGATAAGTTAAACGGGCCGGAGGCCGGGCACTTTGCTGCTGCCGGCGTAGAACCGGGCTTGAAGCTCGTGGAACTCCGCCTCGACGAGGTGGACGGCTATGAGGTCGGCCAGGAACTGACCGTCGAGACCCTGGCCGACCAGGGCCGGGTAGACGTCACCGCAGTCAGCAAGGGTAAGGGTTTCGCCGGGGTGATGAAGCGCCACGGTTTCTCTGGCCTTCCGGCCTCCCACGGTGCCCACAAGGTCCACCGCAAGCCGGGTGCCGTCGGCCAGTGCGCCACCCCGTCCCGCATCTTCCGGGGTAAGCGGATGCCGGGTCGCATGGGCAACCAGCGCACCACGACGCTCAACCTCCTCGTCGTTGAGGCCGACGCCGAGCGGGAGATTCTGCTCGTTAAGGGCTCGGTGCCCGGACCTCGCGGGGGGACAGTTCTGATTCGCGACGCCGTCAAGGGCGGTTCGTGATGGTCAACGTTGCCGTGAGGGACCGTACCGGCGCCGAGACGGGGAAGATCGAGCTGGATGCTTCTACCTTCGGCATCGAGCCGAACAAGGCCGTTATGCACCAAGTGGTCACCGCTCAGCTGGCGGCTCGCCGAAGCGGGACTCAGAGCACCAAGACCCGGGCTGAGGTCCGCGGTGGTGGGGCCAAGCCCTGGCGTCAGAAGGGGACCGGACGGGCCCGTCATGGCTCGATCCGCTCACCGCAGTGGCGGGGCGGCGGCGTGGCACTCGGCCCCAAGCCACGGGACTACTCACAACGCACCCCCAAGAAGATGGTCCGCCTGGCGGTCCGGTCGGCGCTTTCGGATCGGGCCTCCTCCGACCGGGTGGTGGTGGTTGGCGACTGGGGGTTCGAGGCTCCGAAGACCCAAGAGGCCGTGACCGCCCTCGACGCCTTGGGTACGGAGGGGCGGGTGCTGATCGTCGCCGAGAGGGCCGACGTCAACACCTGGAGGAGTTTCGCCAATCTTGGCCGGGTGCATGTGGTGTCCCCGGGAGAACTCAATGCCTATGACGTGCTGGTCAGCGACTGGGTGATTTTCACCAAGCGGACCCTTCCCGGCTCGACCCTCTCGTCGGCCGTTGAGGCCGACGAGGTCGATGGCTCCGACATGGAGGAAGCGTCGTGAAGGACGCCCGTGATGTGATCATCCGTCCGGTCGTCTCCGAAAAGTCGTTCGGTCTTCTCGAGGAGAACGTCTTCGCCTTCGAGGTGCAAACGTCGGCGTCCAAGCCAGAAATCCGGGACGCCGTCGAGTCGATCTTCGACGTGACGGTGCTCAAGGTGAACACTCTCAATCGCAAGGGCAAACGCAAACGCAACCGTCGCTCCCCAACCCTTACCAAACGGTCCGACGTCAAGCGGGCCTATGTCACCCTTATCGAGGGCGACTCCATCGAACTGTTCGAGGCGTAGCCCGATGCCACAGCGCAAACGCAAACCGACCAGTCCCGGACGACGGTTTCAGACCGTGGCCGACTTCTCTGAGTTGACAAAGAGCCACCCCGAGCGTTCGCTGGTGGAGAAGAAGTTGTCGACCGGCGGCCGGAACAACTATGGCCGTAAGACGGCTCGCCATCGCGGTGGCGGCCATAAGCGGCGGTANCGGGTGGTGGACTTTCGCCGGAACAAGGACGGTGTGCCGGCCACCGTCGCAGCCGTTGAGTACGACCCCAACCGGAGTTGCCGTATCCTGCTGCTCCACTACCACGATGGCGAGAAGCGGTACATCCTGGCGCCCCGCGGAGTGGAAGTGGGTGACGTCCTTCNGTCCGGCCAGGGCAGTGAGATCCGGGCCGGCAACGCTTTGCCCCTCCGCTACATACCGGTCGGAACGGTCGTCCACAACGTGGAGATGCAACCGAACGGTGGCGGGAAGTTGGCCCGAAGTGCCGGGTCGAGCGTCCAGTTGGTGGCCAAGGAGGGTGCCCATGCCACCCTCCGGTTGCCCAGCAGCGAGATGCGGAAGGTCCAGATCGATTGTCGAGCCACCGTCGGTGAGGTCGGCAATCAGGAGCACGAATTGATCACGGTCGGCAAGGCCGGCCGTAACCGGTGGAAGGGCAAGCGGCCCCAATCCCGGGGTGTGGCCATGAATCCGGTCGACCATCCGATGGGTGGAGGTGAGGGCAAGTCCTCTGGTGGCCGCCATCCGGTGTCCCCATGGGGCCGACCCGAGGGCCGGACCCGGAAGCGGGGGAAGCAATCCGACAGGTTGATAGT
>JAKUSA010000080.1 GCA_022449565.1 Acidimicrobiales bacterium
GACCTCGGCCTCGGCATCCCAGCCGACCGCGTCGACCGCGCCAATGTCGAGCGCGGCGGCCAATCGATCTTCGTCGGCCTCCACGCCGCTGACGTGCCAACCATGCCCGCGCAGCGCCATGCCGATCGATCCCCCGATCAGGCCGACACCGACGACCGTGGCCCGACGGCTCACCGGGCACCCCGAGGCCGGGCGGGCGAACGGGAGGGGGCCATGGGCCCCGATGCTACCGGTCGGCTGGCGGGCGCCCGGTCGACGTTTCGGGTGCCTCGGAGGCCCGGTTGGCCCCAGCCCGGCGCAAAGCCTGCATCTCCTCGGCAACCAACGTCCGGTGGGAGCCGGGGGCCAGGGAACGGTCCACCAGGGGGCCTATGCGGGTACGGACCAGGCGAGCCACCGGGTGCCCGACCGCCTCGCACATGCGCCGAACCTGTCGGTTTCGGCCCTCGTGGATGGTGATCCTCAGCACCGAGGCCTCGACCAGCACCGCCCGGGCCGGAGCGGTACGACCATCCTCGAGCACCACCCCCTCCCGGAGCCGGCGCACCGCCGCCGGGGAGGGACGGCCCTCCACCTCGGCCAGGTACTCCTTGTCCACCCCGAACGAGGGATGGGTGAGCCGGTGGGCCAGGTCGCCGTCGTTGGTAAGTAGCAGCAACCCCTCGGTCTGGGCGTCGAGTCGACCCACCGGGAATACCCGAGGGTCGTCGGGTACCAGGTCCACCACGGTGGGCCGGTCGTGCGGATCGGAGGCGGTGGTAACCACCCCGGCGGGCTTGTTCAACAGGTAGTAGACGAGGCCGGGTCGGACCCCCACCGGGGCGCCATCGACCTCGATCCGGGCCGACTCCACGTTGACCCGGCACCCCAGTTCGGCGACTGCGCCGTCGACGGTTACCCGACCCTCACCGATCAGCTCTTCACAGACCCGTCGGCTTCCCAGCCCCACCCGGGCCAGAACCTTCTGGAGTCGCTCACCGTCGGCGGCCGGGACGACCACCGGTTATTCCCCGGCCGTATCGTCGGCCCCGTCGACCACCAGGGCCTCCTCGTCGGGTCCTACCCGGAGGCTGCGCTCCAGGGCCTCAACGACCTCCGGCCCAGGGACGAACTCGCCGAGCGGGGGGAGGTCCGAGACGGCGTCGATCCCCATGCGCTCCAGGAACTCCTGGGTGGTTCCGTAGAGCACCGCGTTTCCGGGGCCCGGATCGCGCGACACCTCGTCGATCAGGCCGCGGTGCTGCAGGTTGCGCATCACCCCTTCTACGTCGACGCCGCGGATGGCCGACATCTGGACCCGGGATACCGGCTGCTTGTAGGCGACGATGGCCAGGGTCTCGAGGGCCGCCGCGGTGAGCCGCCGGCTCTGGCCCTCCAACACAAATCGCTCCACCCACGGCGCCTGGTCGGGATGGCTCTGGAATCTGTAGCCGCCGGCCACCCGTTCCATGGTGAAGCCCCGGCGCTCCCGGCGGTACATGGAGGCCATATCGTCGCAGATGGCTTCCACACGTCGGGCCGGCACCTCCAGGAGTTGAGCCAGCAGGTTCGGAGCCACCGGGTCGACAGCCACCATGAGGATTGCCTCGATAGCCCGCCGGGCCTCGCCATCGGCCGCCTCGGCGAACTCTGTCGACGAGACGTCGTTCTGCTCGGGGGTGTCCACCGGCTCAGCCCTCGTAGGCGTCCACCAGGTCGCCGGCGGCGAAGTTCGCGTCGGGCCGCCACGACACCTGAATCTCGCCGAATGAGTCCGCCTGGTGAAGGTCGACGGCCCCCTGCTTGTACAACTCGAGGATGGCCAGGAAACGGACCACCACCCAGATGCGGTCCACCATCCCGGTGGTCAGGTCCCGGAAGGTAACGGTGCCCGCGTCGGGGAGAACGGCGGCCAGTTCGACCACCGCGTCGGCAACACTGGCCCTGATCGGTGCGATGTGGTCGGTTTCGACGTGGGTCGATGGGCGGGGGGCCAGGGCACGCTCGCAGGCTCGCCGCAGGTCCTCGGCGCCGACCCCGTCGAGCAGGTCGGGGGCCAGGGCCAGGAACGGCGCCTCCAGGCCGGCTCGCCTCGGCCAGGACCGGGCCGCCTCCTCAGATAGCCGCCGCAACACGACTGCGGCGTCCTTGAATGTCTTGCACTCCACCAGGCGAGCGAGTAGCAGGTCACGCTCCTCCCAGAGGCCGAACTCGTCGTCGGGGTCGACCCGGTGGTCGGACGGTAGGAGCCGGCGGGTCTTAAGTTCGACAAGGATCGCCGCGATAAGCAGAAACTCGGTGGCCATCTCCAGGTCGAGGCCCTCCAAGCGTTCCAGTTCGGTCAGGTAGGCGTCGACGATCGCCGAGAGAGACACCTCGTAGAGCTCCACTTCCTCCCGGAGAATCAGGTCCAGAAGGAGGTCGAATGGCCCCTGGTATACGGCGGTGGTGACGGTCACGCTCACGGCCCACGACCCTAGTGGGATGTCCACTATCGACAATCGGACCCACACCGGTCACCCGCCATTTCTCGCCCAGCAGGAATTTTCTTTCAGGCACTACTCCCCTCCCGTTTGGGCACTTCAATTGTCCGGTCGAAGGTTCTGGTGCCGGTCCGGGCATAGGGTTTGCTTATGCCAAGCGACCGACTCTTCAAGGCACTGAACGGGGCGCACCGGGGCCTACTGAAGATCAGCGGTGGGAGGCTCGGGTGGACCGCTGGGAAGATGCCGGTGCTTGAAATAACCACGATTGGTCGCCGGTCCGGCAATCTCCGACCGGTCATGTTGACATCGCCACACCAAGAAGGCGATACGTTCGTGATCGTTGCCTCAAAGGGTGGGACGGACATACACCCGGCCTGGTTCCTCAACCTGCGAGAAAACCCGCAGGTGGCTGTCACCACGAAAGGTGCCCCCGAACGCAAGATGACCGCCCGAGTCGCATCCCCGGAGGAGCGGGAACGACTCTGGCCAATCGTTACCGGAAAGTACGTTAACTACGCCGGTTACCAGAAAAAAACGGATCGGGAGATCCCTCTGGTCATTCTCGAACCAGCCGACTGAGGTCCAACCGGTCTTGACGAAGAGTCGCCGCGCCCCGGCGATGGGCGGGCGATGGCCGAAATGCCCGTCGACCCGCCACGGCCACCGGTACCGTGGCTGTCGTGGCACGGGTCTTCTCGGGCATCAAGCCCACCGGCTCGATCCAGTTGGGCAACTACCTCGGGGCGCTGAGGAACTGGGTGTCCATGCAGGACGAGGCCGACTGCGTCTACTGCGTCGTGGACCTCCACGCCCTCACCGTGCCCCACGACCCGGCTGAGCTTCGCTCTGCCACCCTGTCATTGGGCCAGATGCTGATGGCTGTCGGGCTGGACCCCGACCGCTGCACCCTCTTCGTGCAGGGCCACGTGCGGGAGCATGCCGAGGGCGCCTGGCTTATGGAGTGCACCGCGGCGTTCGGCGAACTACGACGGATGACCCAGTTCAAGGACAAGTCAGAGTCCGCCGACTTCGTTTCCGGCGGACTATTCACCTACCCGGCCCTCCAGGCGGCCGACATCCTCCTCTACGACACCGACCAGGTTCCCGTCGGCGAGGACCAGCGCCAGCACGTTGAGTTGACCCGCGACATCGCCATCAGGTTCAACAGTCGGTTCGGGGACACCTTCGTGGTCCCGGAGGCGGTCATCCCGCCATCCGGGGCCCGGGTGATGGATCTGCAGCACCCCGACCAGAAGATGTCCAAGTCCGAGGACAGCCCCCAGGGCACCATCCTGGTGCTTGACGACGCCGGCGACATCGAGCGCAAGGTGAAGCGGGCCGTCACCGACAGCGACAACGAGGTGTACTTCGATCCAGACGGTAAGCCCGGAGTGTCGAACCTCCTATCCATCCTTGGTGCCTCGACCGGTCGTAGCCCCGTCGAAGCCGCTACGGGGATCGAGAGCTACGGGGACCTCAAGACGACCACCGCCGATGCGGTGGTCGAGATGCTGCGACCCATCCAGGCCCGATACCGGGAACTGGCCGCCGACCCGGCCGAAACGGGCCGTCTCCTAGCCCTGGGCGCCGACAAGGCCCGCCAGGTGGCCTCGGCCACCCTGGATCGGGCCCGGGAGAACGTCGGCCTGCTGGCTCCCTGAGAGGCAACCCTCGAGAGGCGACCCTCGGGAGGCGACAGCTCAGTCGTCGTCAGCTTCGGCCAGCGCCTCCCCTACCCGATGGTCCACCGTCCAGTGGTGGGGCGGCCGGTGGTGTTCGACCGCCCAGGCCACAGTGAGCGGGTCGCTGCCCGCCTCAGCGAGGAGGGCCCCCCCTTCCTCTGGGTGCCGGAGGTAGTCGGCCACCCGGCGCCGGAACCCCAAGGCCTTCGACCAAGAGGCCACGGTGGTCGGCCGGACAGCTGCCGCCACCAAAGTGGCCACTACCCGACCCGCGGTTCCCAAACCGCTGGCTAGCTTCCCGACGTCGTGGAGGAGGGCGGCAACCACCACGGGCCTCTCGGCCTCGCCGAGCCGATCCATGACCCCCCGGGCCACGGCGACGGCGTGGCGCCGGTCGGCGTCCGACAGGCGGGTCCACAGGTCGGCCTCGGAGGGCAGCAGGTGGTCCACCGCCCAGAGTCGGTCGACCTCGGAGGGGCCGCCGGGCCGCAGTGATCCGACGAACCGACGGAGGAGGTGCGACGGCGGTCCGTACGAGGCCAACGCTCAGCGGCCTAGGTGACGTAGCGCGGCGAGGAGGCCGATGATGGTCTTGGCGTCGGTGATCGTTTCATCAGCGACCAACCGAAGAACCTGGTCCAGGGGGACCCGCTCCACGCTTAGGTACCGTTCCTCCACACTGACCGCCACCGGCTTGGCCGGGATCAGGTTGGTGGCCAGATAGACGATGGTGAGCTCGTCGGAGAACCCGGCCGAGTTGTGGAAGCGGGCTAACTCGACCATCTCCGGCGCGTCCAAGCCGGCCTCCTCGACCAACTCCCGTCGGGCCGCGTCAACCGGCTCCTCGCCGGGCACATCCAACTTGCCAGCCGGAAGTTCCAGCATCTCCATCTCGACGGCGGGGCGGAACTGGCGAACCAGAACCACGTCGTCACCGTCGACGGGCACCACGCCCACCGCGCCAGGATGCCGGAAGACGTATCGTTCGATCCGCTCCCCGGCTGGTCCGTCGAACTCAGCCGCCAGAAAAGTGAACCAGTTTTCCTGGTGGATCACCCGCTCCGAGATCTTGGTGAAACCGGGGGCCACAAGCAGGAAGACGGTTCAGCCGACGGCGTCGGCGTCGACCTGGAGCAGTTGCGGGTTACGACCCTCCGCCCGGTGCAGCGCCGCTTCCAGGAAGGCCCGGAACAGGGGTGCCGGGCGGTCGGGGCGGCTCTTGAACTCGGGGTGGGCCTGGGTGGCGATCCAAAACGGGTGGTCGTCGAGTTCGATGAACTCCACCAGGCGACCGTCGGGCGACTCGCCGGAACAGGAGAAGCCGGATTCCTCGAAGCGAGCCCGGTAGCGGGGGTTGAACTCGTAACGGTGGCGGTGCCGTTCCGATACGACCTCCTCGCCGTAGATCTGCGCCACCTGGGATCCCGAGCGCAACTGGGCCACGTAGGCGCCGAGCCGCATGGTCCCACCCATGTCCGACACGTCGCGTTGGGAGCCCATCAGGTCGATCACCGGATGGGGGGTGGCCGGGTCGAATTCGCTGGAATTGGCCCGCTCCAGGCCCAGGGCGTTGCGGGCGAACTCCACGGTCATGCACTGCAGGCCGAGGCACAGCCCCAGACAGGGGACGTGGTGCTCACGGGCGAAGCCCGCCGCGGCGATCTTTCCCTCCACGCCTCGCTCGCCGAATCCACCGGGGATTACGATGCCATCGAGGTCCCGGAGGCGCCCCTCGGCCAGAAGTCCCTCTACATCCTCGGCCTGGATCCAGTCGATTTCGACCTGGGCGCCATGATGGGCCCCGGCGTGGTTGAGGGCCTCGACCACCGACAGGTAGGCATCGACCAGGCTCACGTACTTGCCGATCAGGCCGACCCGGACCAGGGCCGAAGCGCCGACGACCCGGTCCACCAGGGCCCGCCACTCGGCCAGGTCTGGTGGGGTCGTCTCCAGGTCGAGGGTTTTACAGATATAGCCGTCGAGGCCCTCGTCGTGGAGGATGAGCGGGATCTCGTAGAGGCTGTCCACGTCGGGAGCGTTGACTACCCCCTCAAACGGCACGTTGGACAGCCGGGAGATCTTGCGCTCTAGGTCGTCGCTGATCGGCTCGTCACTGCGGCACACGATGGCATGGGGTTGGATGCCGGCGGCCCGCAGCTCGGTAACCGAATGCTGGGTGGGTTTGGTCTTGTGCTCGCCCGACGGGCCGATATAGGGCACCAGCGTCACGTGTACGTAGCAGACGTTGTGGTCGCCGACATCGAGCCGGAACTGACGTACGGCTTCCAGGAATGGGAGGATCTCAATGTCACCGACCGTGCCCCCTACCTCGGTGATAAGCACGTCGACCTCGTCCCCAGCCAGGGAGCGGATCCGACGCTTGATCTCGTCGGTGATGTGGGGGATCACCTGCACCGTGCGCCCCAGGTACTCGCCGTGGCGTTCGGCGGCGATGACCGTCGAGTAGATGGACCCGGTGGTGGCGTTGGAGTCCCGGGTCAGGTTCTCGTCGATGAATCGCTCGTAGTGACCGAGGTCAAGGTCGGTCTCGCCCCCGTCGTCGGTGACGAAAACCTCACCGTGCTCGAAGGGGTTCATGGTCCCAGGGTCGACGTTGATGTAGGGGTCGAGTTTCTGGATGACGACCCGAAGCCCCCGCTGCTTGAGGAGGCGGCCCAGAGAGGCCGCCGTCAGTCCCTTGCCCAGGGAACTGGCGACGCCGCCCGTAACGAAAATGTGTCTCGTCACGGGATCCCAACCTATCGCCTCCAGACCCGAGGGTGGCGCGTGGTCGTTGTCGCAGCGAGGGAAAGGCGACCTAACGGTCCTCGAGGCCGAATTTGGCCTTGAGCAACTGCAGGAAGTCGCGCCCCCCGAAGGTCACCAGGTGGGCCGTCCGCTCCGAGGCGGTGCACGTCACCCGGTCGCCCTCCGCGAGGGGGCCCAGGTCGCGACCGTCGACGGCGCAGGCCGCCGGCCGGTCACCGAGGATCTCCAGGACCACTTCCGTGGACGGTTCGAGCACCAGTGTGCGATCGAAGAGCATGTGGGCCGACACCGGGGTCAACTGGATAGACCGGTGGCGGGCGTCCACGATCGGCCCCCGGGCCGAGAAGGCGTAGGCGGTCGAACCAGTGGGGGTGGCCAGCAGCAGGCCGTCCGCGGCATACGAGGTGAAGAATGCCCCGTCCAGTGAGACCCCGACCCGGATCGTCTGGCTGGATGCCGCCCGCCCGACCACCACCTCGTTAAGGGCATGGTCGACCTCCTCGGGCGAGCCGTCGGCCCGTCCGACCACCATCCGGAGCATCATCCGCGTCTCCAGGTCGTGGTCACCCTCCATGAACCGACCCACCGCGTCGAGGGCCGCAGTCGGTTCCACGGTCGTGAGGTACCCGAGATGGCCGAAGTTCACCCCGAGGACCGGCACAGGCCGGCCGTCGAGAAGGTGGACGGCCCGCAGGATCGAACCGTCACCGCCCATGCTCACCACCAAGTTCAGGCCGTCGACAAAGGCCTCGGGCTCCAAGGCAGGGTCGTCCGAACGGCGCACTGCGTGGCCCTGTTCGGTGAGCCGCCCGGCCAACTGTGTGGCCTGGGTGACCGCCTCGGGACGATCTTCATGGACGACCAGGCCGACCCGGGCCATCAGGGAGCCTCTACGCGGCCGGCCCC
>JAKUSA010000081.1 GCA_022449565.1 Acidimicrobiales bacterium
GTGGTGAAGATGACCGTGGCGTTCGGAGTGGGATTTGAGTTCCCGCTGGTTCTGATCTTCCTCCAAATCATTGGGATCGTTACCCCAGCGACCCTCCGACGCTTCCGTCGGTTCGCAGTGGTCGGGATTGTGACGCTTGTGGCGCTACTGACCCCGAGTGGCGATCCCTTCACCCTGCTGGTTCTCTCCGTGCCGATGCTGGTGTTCTACGAGTCAGCGATCCTCTTCGGGGCGCTACGAGATCGGCGTCGTCGGCGTCGAAGCGGGTGATTCCCGCCTACCCGTTCGAGTTGGACCGCTTCCAACGGGAGGCGGTAAACGCCGTGGAGTCAGGGCGCTCGGTCCTGGTTGCCGCACCAACCTCGAGCGGCAAGACAGTGATAGCAGAGGCGGCTATCGGCCAGGCGCTGGAGTCTGCTCGGCGAACCTTCTACACAGCACCGATCAAGGCTCTCTGCAACCAGAAGTACCGGGACCTCGCGGACCTTTTCGGGTCGGATCAGGTCGGGTTGCTGACCGGCGACAACTCGATCGCCCCGTGGGCCCAGGTGGTTGTCATGACCACAGAGGTGCTGAGAAACATGCTTTACAGCGACGTATCGGAGGTCGACGACCTTGCGTGGGTGATCCTTGACGAGGTCCACTTCCTGGAGGATCCCTATCGTGGGGCGGTCTGGGAGGAAGTTGTTCTCAACCTCCCGGCCCCGGTGGGCATCGTGGCTCTGTCGGCGACGGTGTCCAATGCTGACGAGCTAGGCGACTGGCTGTCGTCGGTTCGGGGCCCCACGGAGGTGGTGGTCGAACGTCGACGCCCAGTTCCGCTACGAACCCACTACCTGGTGGCCGAACGCCAGCGCGGACGGGCGATCCGACGGCTTCCGCTCATGGTCAAGGGCCGGCCTAACCCCGAGGGTCGACGATTCGACCCACCTTCCTCCCCTCGAGGGAACGACCATCGACGCGGCGGCCGGAGGAGCGCTACGGGACGTCGGTGGGCGAGCCCGCGTCGCACCGCGGTAGCCACCGACCTCCGGCGGAATGGGATGCTCCCGGCGATTCACTTCGTGTTCAGCCGCAAGGGCTGTGAGGAGGCACGCGATTCGCTCCTCCGGTCGGGAGCTGACTTCAACACTGCCGAGGAGGCTCAGGAGGTCGAGGAGTTCGTAGGTCGCATGCTCGACGACGTGTCCTCTCAGGACCTGCAGGCCCTAGGCGCCCAACGCTGGGCCGCGGGCCTTAGACGGGGTGTAGCGGCCCACCACGCCGGTCTGCTCCCACTGTTCAAGGAGGTCGTCGAGGGGCTCTTCGCCTCCGGACTGTTGAAGGTGGTCTATGCCACCGAGACACTGGCCCTGGGGGTGAACCTACCCGCCCGTTCGGTGGTGATCGAGAGTTTGACCAAGTTCGACGGGGAAGGCCACTCCACCCTCACCCCGGGGCAGTTCACCCAGCTAACAGGCAGGGCCGGCCGTCGCGGTATCGACAAGGAGGGGAATGCACTGGTCTGCTGGTCGCCGTTCGTACCGTTCGCAGACGTGGTGGGACTGGCGACCAGTCAGGAGTTTGTACTCCGGTCCGCCTTCCGTCCCACCTACAACATGGTGGCCAACCTGGTTGCCACCGGAACCCGGGCAGAGGCGGAACTCCTGCTGTCCCGCTCATTCGGGCAGTTCCAGATGGATCGGCGGACCGGCGGGAAACGTAGCCTGGTGCTTGCGCTGGAGGCCCGCCTCGCCGTCTTGGAGGCGAGGGGCTTTGCCGACGGCTGGCGCCTTGAGCCCCGCGGCCGGCCCCTGGTCCGGGTGTTCAACGAAGCCGACCTTCTCGTGGTGGAGTCCCTGGCCAGCGGGCTACTGGACGGGTTGGGGCCTACCGATATAGCTGCCGTAGCGTCCTGCTTGACGTTTCGCCGACGGGGCCCTGGTCGGTCCGAACCTCCCGCTCGGAAGGGAGAGATCAACCGTCGGATTCTGGGGATCATTGAGTTGGCGGAGGACCTGGTGGCCGAAGAGCGACGCCACGGGGTGCCCTCCGCAGAACCGCCGGATCCAGGCTTTTCGACGGCAGCGCGGCGATGGGCAGCGGGTGACGATCTCAGCGAGGTTCTGACCGATGAGTGGAACGGCGGTGAGTTCGTACGCAATATCCGCTTGGTTGCGGACCTGCTGGGGCAGTTGGCTGAGGTGGGGACGACTTCGGTGGCTCGTTCGGCACGCCGGGCTGTTGGGGCCCTGGAGCGTGGAGTGGTGACGGTAGGCGGGGCATTCGACGGCTCGCTGACTGACGCGGAGCTGGGGTCGTGAGTGCCGAACGGGGCCAGGACTGGGGTGGCATCGGCTCCCTTCCAGAGGACGGCATCGTCGTTAGTTCCGACGCGGAACTGCGGGCCTTAGTCGTAGAGGCTCGTCGGGCCGGCGTGGACCCGCCCCCGGTGGGCCTCCTGGGGGGGGACCTGTGCCGCACACTGGGCGGTCGCGGCGACCCGGTGCACCTGGAGGGCACCAAGGCGACCCGAGTGACAGTCGACATCGGTTCGGTTCTGCTTGACGGACGTCTCCACTGGTTCTGCGCCCATCTGGTGGCCGGCTCCTGGTGGCGGGGACGGACCTGGATTGCCGCGATAGCCGCACACCATGGCCGTTGGAATCTCGCTCCCCGGGCCCATCCGGGCGATGGCCTCCTGGACGTCTTAGATGCGGACATGGGTTTCGGCGATCGGATGGCCGCTCGTAGAAGGCTTCCCTCGGGTACCCACATGCCCCACCCCGGGATCACCTATCGGCGGACCGCCGCCGACCAGGTCGAGTTCTCCAACCCGACTCGCATACGGCTGGATGGAGAGGACGTGGGCCACGCGACCCGCCTCTCGGTCCGGGTGGAAGCCGACGCACTGCGCCTGGTCGTCTGAGCGGCCGCCCTCTGGATCCAGGTGACCGGTACCATCGGAGAGGTGGAAGACACGGCAGAGGAGCAGCCCTCCCCGGAACAGGTCGACGAGGCGCGCCGCCGTGTGATGAAACGGGTCGACGAACTAGCCGACGCGCTAATCGAGGCTTCGCACGCCATCCACGGCCACCCGGAACTCGGCTATGAAGAACACTTCGCCCACGATCTACTCACGAGGTTGATCTCCGAGGCCGGGCTAGACGTCTCTGAGGGGGCTTACGGCCTCGACACCGCCTTCGAAGCCAGAGCAGGTACGACCGGACCGGTGCTGGCCGTTCTCTGCGAGTACGACGCTCTACCGGGCATAGGCCACGCCTGCGGTCACAACATCATTGCAGCGGCGGGCGCAGGAGCGGGACTGGGGGCCGCGGTGGTTGCCGAAGAGCTCGGTGGTCGGGTCAGGATCCTGGGGACCCCCGCCGAGGAGGGCGGCGGGGGCAAGGTCCGGATGATCGAGGAGGGGGCTTTCGAAGGGGTCGACGCCGCCGTGATGGTTCACCCGGCCGACGCCGACCTGGCCATGATGAGCAGTCTCGCTGTGCAGCAGGTCCAGGTCTCCTACACGGGTCTAGCCGCTCATGCAGCGGCAGCCCCCGAGGAGGGGCTCAATGCCCTCGATGGCGCGGTCCTCGGCTATGTGAATGTGGCCGCCTTGCGTCAGCACATCGGTCCCGACGAGCGGTTACACGGGATCTTCACCGACGCTGGCCGGAAGGCCAACATCGTCCCAGAGGCAGCCTCAGCACTCTGGTACGCCCGGTCGCCGAGCCTTGCCGGCCTGGAGAGGCTCAAGGTGCGCCTTCTGCGTGCCCTCGAGGCGGGGGCGGACGCCGCGGGGTGTGGTTTCGAACACCGTTGGGTCGAACCTATTTATGAGGAGATCGTGGACAGCATCCCCCTTCTGGAGCGCTATGTGGCGAACGCCGCGACCCTGGGCCGGGATGTGGTTCCGCCCGGCGAGCAACGGGTTGTGGCCAGCACCGACCTGGGGAACGTCAGCAAGGTGGTCCCGGCAATCCATCCGATGATCAAGGCGGCGCCAACCGGCACTCCGATACACACCGCGGAGTTCGCCGAGTATGCGGTCAGTCCCGATGGGGACCGAGCGGTCCTGGAGGGAGCGAAGGCAATGGCCCTCACCATCGTCGACTGCTGGTCCGACCCACGAATCCTGGTCGAGGCCAGAGCCGGTTTCGAAGGCGGAGACGTCCGCGGCCCCAAGCAATAGAGCGCGTACCCTCGGCGCCCGTGACCCCCTATGTCGCCGAGGAATTCTCACCCGGTGAGGCGGATGTCCTCCGGCGGTACTTCACCAACCTCGACGAACCCGTTTTTGCACTGGTCAACCTTCCTGAGGTCGTCAAGGGCGCCCTGTTCGCACGGTACTCCAGGTCCCCAAAGAGCCTCCGACGCCTCTTCCTCGACGAATTCGTCGGGGAACTGGACGTCTCGGGTGACGAGTCGATCGACGCCACGGTGGGCCTCCGGAGAGCCGAGGAACTATACGACCGGGTGTTTTTCGAATACGGCGACGACAGTGTTGCCCAACTCGGTGGTGTGCATCTCGCCTGTGAACAGGCATCCAACCTCCTGACCAAGGTCCTCGAGTGGGGCCGGCTCATGGCCTACCTCGAGCAGTCGACCCGCTACATCTCATACGACAGCCGTCTCGGCGGCCGCTACCGGTACTACCGGGACGAGGAGGTTCTCGGATCAGCCTTAGGTGCACGGTACATCGCGGACATGGATCGGCTCTTCGACGTGTACGCGGATCTTGCCGAGATGATGCGCCGATACTTCATCGAACGGGTCCCCAGGGGAGACGACTCGGATTTCGTATACCTCCAGGCGATCAAGGCCAAGGCCCTCGACTCGGTGCGTGGGGTGTTGCCCGCCGCCTCCCTCTCAAACGTAGGGATCTACGGCACCGGCCAGGCCTACGAGACCCTCCTGATCCGGATGCGGGCCCATCCGCTCCCGGAGACCCGTGCCTATGCAGATCTGATGCTGGCCGAACTCAGGAAAGTGGTCCCGTCGTTTCTGAAACGGGTCGACCTCCCCGACCGGGGGGATGAGGTAGGTCGGTACCACACGGACGTGCAGGAACGACTGGCCGACCTAGCGGAGGACTGGTTTCCTCCTGGGGAGCCGGTGCAGCCCGCACCGATGGTCGACCTGACCGACTTCGACCCGGATGCGGAGGTGAAGTTGGTCGCAGCAGCTCTCTATCCGCTGTCCAACCGGTCGGATCGGGAGATCGAGGAGCGGGTCCGACGGATGTCGATCGAGGAGCGGGTGGCTGTTCTCCGCGCCTTCGAGGGCGACCGTGGGAACCGTCGACACCGTCCGGGTCGGGCCCTGGAGCGACCTTCCTACCGCTTCGACGTACTAGCTGACTACGGGGCGTTCCGAGACCTCCAGAGGCACCGGATGCTTACCCTGGACTGGCAGCGGCTCTCACCCGACCACGGCTACGTGATGCCCGAGGACGTGGAGCACGCCGGGCTGGCCGGGGAGTTCAACGGGGCCATGGAGAGGTCGGCGAGTCTCCATGAGGCACTTGCCGAGCCGTTTCCGGAGCAGGCACCTTACGCAGTCTCGTTGGCCTACCGGGTGCGATTCCTCATGCACATGAACGCGCGCGAAGCCATGCATGTGCTCGAACTCCGCACCACACCCCAAGGTCATCCGGCATACCGCCTGGTGTGCCAGGAGATGCACCGTCTTGTCGCCGAGCGTGCAGGACACCATGCAGTAGCGGCGATGATGCGATTCGTGGACCATTCGACGGAACCACGGCTGGAACGGTTGGAAGCCGAGCGGAGGGTGGAGGAGAAGCGTCGTGGTCATGCTGAGGGCCCTGGAGGTTCCTCAGCCTGACTCGGGGCGTCGCAGCCGCCGCGAACATGTCTATGATCCCGCCGCGAGTCGACTATTGCATCACGGAACCACGATGAGCGACAAAAAAAGCACTGACGAAAAAGCGGTCGAGGAGTTCGACGAAGAACTTTCCGAGGGCTCAGGGGATGACGAGTTCGATCCCGATGACGTTGCTGATTCGGGTGACCCCAAAGGGGACGACGAGGACAACGAGGACGACGAGGCCGGGCCCAAGCCAACGGCCGGTTCCGAGGATGATGAGGACGAACCCGACCCGAGCGATGTTGAGGCGGACCTCGCCGGGATCCTCCGGGACCGCATCGCGGCCGGCGACGACGAGGACGAGGAGGAGGAGGGCGAGGTGGCACTGGTGCCCGCGTCGGGTGACGTGGAAGGGCGCCGCGAGAGTGAAATCCACTGCCCGAACTGCTTCCTACTGGTGACCACCGACACGGTGACCGATACGGGCGAGTGCCCCCACTGCGGGGGTCCGATCCCGTGATCTCCCGGAGGGCCTGATCGTGGAGTCCTCGCGGTTGGCTTCCGCCCAGGACCTGGAGGTGCTGACCGCTCTGGGGGAACAGGCCCGAGCGGAGATGCGGCCCAAGCGTGGTGGTGACGTCCTCGCTCGGTTGGACGTCCATGCCTCGGCGGTGGACGATCGAATGGCGCAGGCCCTGGCCGACCAGTCGTCGGTCGTAGCAGTAGGGATGGTGGACGAGGCGCCCGTGGCCTACGGATTAATGGTGGTCACCGAAGCCGCTGACGGTAGTACCCATGCCGTGATCGAGGAGTTGTTCGTGGAACCAGAGGCGCGTTCAGTGGGTGTGGGGGAGTCCTTAGCCGATCTTCTGCTCGGAATCGCCGCGGAGCGCGGCGCGATCGGGGTGGATTCACTGGCCCTTCCCGGTGACCGGGCAACGAAGAACTTCTTCGAGAGCCGGGGAATGGTGGCACGCGCCATCATCGTCCACCGCAGAGTAGGGGATAGGTGAAGGTCGGACGGCCGGAACTCTGTGCCGGAGCGGTGGCCGTCGACCATGGCCTGTTGCTCCTGGTGAAGCGGGGGACGGACCCGGGTAAGGGCCTGTGGTCGCTGCCGGGTGGACGGGTGGAGTCCGGAGAGTCGGTGGTTGCCGCCGTCGTGCGCGAATTCAAGGAAGAGACGGGACTTCAGGGTGTGTGTGGATCCTTGGTCGGCTGGGTTGAGCAGATGGGAGTCGATCACCACTTTGTGGTCATGGACTTTCTCGTCACGGTCCTGGAAGATGGCGAACCGGTTGCTGGGGGGGACGCGCTCGACGCCCGGTGGGTGGCATTTGAGGAGTTGGCGTCGATGGACCTTGTAGACGGTCTGTCCGATTTCCTCGTTGAACACAGTGTCTTAGAAGACCGCGATATTCGCGGGGTGTGACGGGAGAGTCAGCGCCCCTTCCACTCCGGCGGCCGCTTCTCCACGAAAGCCCGGGGCCCCTCTCTGAAATCGTCGGTATCGGCCAGCAGTCGCGTCTCCTCCCCGGTAAGTCGGATCCCCGCTTCGTCATCTAGTAGTTGGGTTCCCAAAATGGACCGTCGACTGGCCCGGACTGCTAGCGGGGCGTTGGCATTCACCCTGCCGGCTAGTTCGAGTGCCGCGTCCACTGCCTGCCCGGGGTCAACCAGGTGGTTGACGAGACCGTACTGGTGGGCGGTCTCCGCGCTAATAGGGTCACCGGTGAGTGCAGCCTCCATGGCCAGGTTGCGGGGGAGGTGACGGGGGAGTCTGACCAGCCCGCCCGCCGAGGCGATCAGGGAGCGCTTCACCTCCGGGAGGCCGAAACGGGCGGCAGTGCTGGCCACCACCATGTCGCAGGCCAGAACAAGTTCAGTACCCCCGGCCAGGGCCGGGCCCTCCACAGCGGCGATTAGGGGCTTGATACGTTCCCGGGTCACAAGGCCGCCGAAGCCCCCACGCGCCGTGCCAAGGTTCGCCCTCCCGGAAGCAA
>JAKUSA010000082.1 GCA_022449565.1 Acidimicrobiales bacterium
AACCGTGGGACGACGGAGCGTAGTAGACGTTCCCGGCCACCTCGTCCGGGCGGTACTGCTGGCTGACCCATCCTCGGGGATCGTCGTGGGGGTACTGGTAGCCGTCTCCGTGGCCGATCTCGGCGGCCCCCTGATAACTGGCGTCGCGAAGGTGAATTGGGACCCGGCCCTCACCGGAAGCCCGAGCGTCGACAGCGGCCCGGCCCAGGGCCACGGTCACCCGGTTGGACTTGGGTGAGGTGGCCAGGTGGACCACGCACTGGGCCAGGTTCAGCCGGGCCTCGGGGAGGCCGACGAATTCCACCGCCCGGGCTGCCGCGTCGGCCACCACGAGGCCCGTCGGGTCGGCCATCCCAACGTCCTCGCTGGCCAGAACGACCAGGCGACGGGCGATGAACCGGGGGTCCTCGCCGGCTTCGAGCATGCGGGCCAGCCAGTAGAGCCCGGCGTCGGGGTCGGATCCCCGGATGCTCTTGATGAAGGCGCTGATCACATCGTAGTGATCGTCGCGTCCGTATCGGATGGCCTTAGTGCCCAGCGCTGCTTCGGCGTCGGCCAAGGTGACCCGCCGGTCTCCCCGATCCTCGGCCAGGGCGACGGCCACCTCCAAGCTGGTCAGGGCCTGCCGGCCGTCCCCGGCCACCCGGTCGGCTAGCAACCCCAGGGCCTCGTCGGCGGCGGTGGCATCCTCGGCCTCCAGGCCGTGCCCAAGCAGCGCCAGCACGGCATCTCGTTCGAGGGGTTCCAGCCTGAAAAGGGTTGATCGGGACAGCAGCGGCGCGTTGACCTCGAAGTAAGGGTTCTCGGTGGTGGCTCCGATGAGGATGATCAACCCTGATTCGACCGAGGGTAGAAGGGCGTCCTGTTGGGCCTTGTTGAAGCGGTGTACCTCGTCGAGGAACAGGATGGTGCCGACGTCAGCCTCGCCGAGCCGGTCGGCAGCCCGGGCCACCAGTTCGCGGACATCCTTGACGGTGGCCGACACGGCCGACATCTCAGTGAAGTCCTGGGCTGTGACCCGGGCGATCACCCGGGCCAGGGTGGTCTTGCCGGTACCCGGCGGACCCCACAGGATCACCGAGGAGAGCCGGTCGCCTTCGATGAGGGCCCGCATCGGTCGGCCCGGGCCAAGCAGGTGGTCCTGGCCGACGATGTCGTCAAGTCGGGTGGGTCGCAGGCGGTCGGCCAGCGGGGCCCGTCGGGCCAGGCGGTCCATAGCAGCCGAGGCAAACAGGTCGGCGGTCACCCAACTGAACCTAGTGGGCTCCGGGCGGGCCGGGGCCTGACACTCACCCGGGGGGAGGGAGGACCCCCAGACCCAGTTCGGCGAGGTGCCGGTCGTCGATCGGGGTGGGCGCGCCGGTCAGCGGGTCGGCACCCGATTGGGTCTTCGGGAAAGCGATCACCTCGCGGATGTTCTCCTCCCCAGCTAGAACGGCTGTGAGTCGATCGAGGCCGACGGCGAACCCGGCGTGGGGTGGAGAGCCGTACCGGAAGGCGTCGAGGAGAAATCCGAAGCGAGCACGGGCCTCGTCGGGGCTGATGCCCAGGGCAGCCAGGACCTGTTCCTGGACCTCCCGACGGTGGATTCGTACCGATCCGGAGCCCAATTCCCAGCCGTTGAGGACCAGGTCGTAGGCCAGCGACCGGATGGCCAGCTGGTCGTCACCGCCGAGCATGCCGAGGTCCTCCTCGTGGGGCATGGTGAAGGGGTGATGAGCCGGGATGGGGTTCCCTGCCTCGTCGAAGCCCTCGAACAGCGGGAAGTCCGTCACCCAGACAAAGTGACGGCCACCTTCGGTGATCGGGGGTCGGCCTAACTCCAGGCGCAGCAGGCCGCAGACGTGGCAGGCGGTGGACCATTCATCGGCCACTAGGAGCAGAAGGTCACCGACCCGGGCCTCGAACTTGGCTACCAGGCCGGCCTGTTCGTCGTCGGAAAGGAACTTGGCTACCGGCGAGTTCAGCCCATCTTCGGTGAGGCGCATCCATACGAGGCCCTTGGCCCCCCAGCGCTTGCACTCCCCAGTGAGTTCGTCGAGCCGGTTGCGGGATATGTCGGCCCCGTCGGGCACCCGGATGCCCTTCACGCACGGGGTCTGGAAGGCTCGGAACCCGGTATCGGCAAAGATCTCGGTGGCATCAACAAGTTCTAGGCCGAACCGGACGTCGGGCTTGTCCGACCCGAAACGGTCCATGGCCTCCCGCCAGGACATCGACCTGATCTCCCCGGGATGGTCCCCGGTCACCGCCTCGGCGGCCGCGCCCACCGCGTGCGCCACGAAGGTTCGCACGTCTTCACCGGTCACGAAACTGGCCTCTACGTCGAGTTGCATGAACTCGAATTGCCGGTCGGCCCGTAGGTCTTCGTCGCGGAGACACCGGGCGATCTGGTAGTAGCGGTCGACGCCGCCCATCATGGTGAGTTGCTTAAAGATCTGTGGGCTCTGGGGCAGTGCGTAGAACGATCCCGGTTCCTTCCGGGATGGGACGACGAAGTCCCGTGCCCCCTCAGGGGTGCTGGCCACCAGCATCGGCGTCTCCACCTCGACGAATCCCTGCTCTTCCATGGCCCCTCGGATGGCTGCCGTCACCCGGGCCCTGACCTCCAGGTTTCGTTGCATGCGGGGACGGCGCAGGTCTACGTAACGGTGGCGGAGCCGTAGCACCTCGTCGACCTCGGTGCGCTCGTCAAGCGGGAAGGGAGGCGGTTCGGCGGTAGCCAGCACGACCACCTCGGTGGCCTCCACCTCGACTGCGCCGGTGGCCAGGTTGTCGTTGGCCGATTCGTCGGGGCGTTCCCGGACGTCGCCGGTCACCTGGAGGACGTACTCGGAACGGAGGTCGTGGGCCCCGTCGACGACCACCTGGATGACGCCGCTGCGGTCGCGGAGGTCCACGAAGGCTAGGTGTTCGCCGTGTTCTCGGCGCCTGTCAACCCACCCGCACAGGGTGACTTGCCGGCCCACGTCGTCGATCCGCAGATCGCCGCACCGGTCGGTGCGCATCGAGGTGGAATAGTCGGTCACCGGAGTCTCTCCCTGAGAACGTCAAGTAGGTTCCCGACTGCGATGGTCTCCTGGCCGGTGTCGCCCCGAAGGTCGCGCAGGGCGACCTCTCCTGCATCAAGTTCCTCGGTGCCAACGATCACCGCCAGGGTGGCTCCGGAGCGGTCGGCTACCTTCATCTGAGCTTTCATCGAGCGGTCGTCCCAGGCCCGGTCGACTCGTAGGCCGGAGCGGCGCAGCAGGTCGGTCAGCCGCAGGGCCTCGTGGCCGCCGGTGGTGTCGACTACAAAGACGTCGATGACACCGGTTGGGCCACCGAACACCCCTTCGGCGTCGCAGGCCAGCAGGGTCCGGTCGACGCCTAGGGCGAAGCCCACGCCGGGAGTGGCCGGAGCACCCATCTCAGCGGCCAAGCCGTCGTAGCGGCCCCCACCGCCGATTGCGTCCTGGGCGGCGTCGAGGGCCTCGGAGGTGAACTCGAAGGTGGTGCGCACGTAGTAGTCAAGTCCCCGGACCAGGCTGGGCACCACGGTGTAGGTGATGTCGAGGGTATCGAGGGCCTCGCGCACTCGGTCGAAGTGGGCGGACGCCTCGTCGGAGAGGTGGTCGAGGATGTTGGGTGCTGCGGCGATCACCTCGGCGTCGCCGTCCCGTTTGGAGTCCAGCACCCGGAGTGGGTTGGCCTCCAGAGTGGCCAGGGACTCCTCGGTGAGTTCCTCCCGGTGGGCGGTTAGGTAGTCGCGGAGGGTCTCGATGTAGCGGGCCCGGTCACCGGGGCCACCTAACGAGTTGAGCTGCAAGCCGACCTGCCGCAGCCCTAAGGCCTGGTAGAAGCGCCAGGCTAGGGCGATGACCTCGGCGTCAAGGTGAGCGTCTTCAGGGCCCAGGGCCTCCACGCCCACCTGGTCGAACTGGCGGAATCGGCCCTTCTGGGCTCGCTCGTAGCGAAAGTTGGGGCCCGCGTACCAGGTCTTCCACGGTGGGGTGGGCCGGTGCTGGGCGAACGCCCTGACCACCGAGGCGGTCTGTTCGGGTCGCAGGGCTACCCGACGGCCGCCCTTGTCCTCGAAGTCGTACATCTCCTTGCGGACCACCTCTGTAGCGTCGCCGAGCCTCTGGAACACTTCGAGGTGTTCGAACATGGGCGGAACCACCTCGGTGTACCCGGCGGTGCCGACCACTTCGGCGAACCGGTCGATAAGGGCACGCCGTCGGGCCGAGTCAGGCCAGAGGATGTCGCGGGTGCCCTTGGGTGCCCGGTAGATGGGATCGGCCACGACAGCCAACACTACCGGCGGGGTCCGGGTGGCCGGGGTGCTCTTAGGTGTCTGCCGCCGCCCGGTTCAGCCCCCGCTGCCCGGTACCACCCGGTAGACGTCATAGACGGAGTCGACGCCGCGGATCAGGTAGAGGAGGCGGTCGAGGTGGGCTGGGTCGCCGATCTCGAAGTTGAAGCGCATCTTGGCCACCCGGTCAACGCCGCTGGTCGCCGTGTTAGCGCTGATCACGTTGACCTGGTTGTCGGCTAGCACGTCCACCACGTCACGTAATAGTCCCGGCCGATCCAGACCCTTGACCTCCACCGAGGCCACGAAGTGGCCGTCGGCGTGTTCGTCCCATTCGACCTCAATGAGCCTGTCGGGTTGGTCGGCCGACAGCGAGGAGGCGTTGGCACAGTCGGCTCGGTGTACCGACACCCCGCGTCCCCGGGTTACGAAGCCGATGATCTCGTCGGGGGGGACCGGTGTGCAGCACCGGGACAGCCGGACCAGCACGTCGTCAAGGCCCTCCACGTGGAGGCCCACCGATGCGGGGTCCCGACGGGACCGGTGGGGTTGGACGATGGTGGACGGTCGCGGCGGCTGCCGGTCCGGGTCCTGTTCGTCGAGGACCTTTTCCACCCGGCCAACCAGAGACTGGGCCGAGACGTGGTTTTCACCAATCGCCGTGTACAGGGCATCAAGGTCGCCGTAGTTCATCGACGCCGCAACTCCAGCCAGGGCATCCCCGTCGAGGATTTCCTTGACCGGCAGGCTGACCCTTCGTAGCTCCCGGACCAGGTCGTCGTGGCCAGTCTCGATGGCCCCGGCCCGCCGTTCCTGGGAGTACCAGTGCCGGATCTTGTTGGCCGCCCGGTGGGAGGCCACGAACCCCAGCCATTCCTGGCTGGGCCCGGCGCCGGCTTGTCGGGAGGTGACGACAGTGACCGTCTGACCGGAGTTGAGTCGGGTCTCTAGGGGCACCAGCCGGCCGTCGACTCGGGCCCCGACACAGCGGTGCCCTACGTCGGTGTGAATGGCGTAGGCAAAGTCGACCGGTGTGGCGCCGACGGGAAGGGACACCACGTCACCCTCGGGGGTGAACACGTATACCTCGTCCTCTTCCAGGTCGGTCTTCAGGTTGGCCATGAAGGCGCCCGGGTCGGCGGTCTCCTCCTGCCACTCGACCATCCGCCCAAGCCAGGCCATCTCCTCGGCCGGGGTCTTGGCCTTGTAGTCCCAGTGGGAGGCCACCCCGTGTTCGGCTCGTTGGTGCATTTCGCGGGTCCGGATCTGGAACTCCACCTGCTTAGCCTGGGGGCCGATAACCGTGGTGTGTAGGGACTGGTAGAGATTGAACTTGGGCATGGCCACGTAGTCCTTGAACCGTCCCTGCACTGGCTTCCAGGAGGCGTGGATAGTGCCCAGGGCGCCGTAGCAGTCGCGCACGTTGTCGACGATCACCCGGATGCCGACCAGGTCGTGGATCTCGTCGAAGGGCCGGCCCTTGACGATCATCTTCTCGTAGATGCTCCACAAGTGCTTGGGGCGGCCATCGACGTCGCCGGTGATTCCGACTTCGGCCAACAGGCGCTCCACTTCGGCGACGATCTGGGTGAGGTAGAGGTCCCGCTCCGGAGCCCGGTCCTGGACCATCTGGGAGATCTCGCTGTACCGCTTCGGGTGGAGGGTGGCCAGGGCCAGGTCCTCCAGTTGCACCTTGACCTCTTGCATCCCCAGCCGGTGGGCTAGCGGGGCGTAGATGTCGAGGGTCTCCTGGGCGGTGCGCTCTTGCTTGTGCTCGGGCAGGGCGGCCAGGGTGCGCATGTTGTGGAGTCGATCGGCCAGTTTGATGACCAGGACTCGAAGGTCCTTGGCCACCGCCACGAGCATCTTGCGCATGCTGGCCGCCTGCTGGTCCTCCCGGGTGTCGAAGCTCAGCCGGTCCAGTTTGGTGACCCCGTCGACGATCGTCGCCACCTCGGAGCCGAAGTCGCGCTCCAGGTCCTCCAGGTCGATCCTGGTGTCTTCGATGGCGTCGTGGAGTAGTGCCGCGCCGACCGTGACGTCGTCAAGGCCTTGGCGGGCGACGATGGTCGCTACGGCCAGCGGGTGGTGCACGTAAGGCTCCCCGGACTTGCGGGTCTGTCCCTCGTGGGCAGCCGCCGCGGTGCGGTAGGCCCGTTCGATCAGGTCGGTGTCCCCCCGAGGGTGGCGTTCCCGGTAGGCGGCTAGCAGCGGGGTGGCCTCGTCGACGATCCGCTGCGGACGGCGGCGCCACCCCAGTACCCGGCGGACGGTCGCCATGTCAGCGACGCTTCTTTCGAGGCCTCGGTGGTATCCCGCCGGTGGGGGCGGTGACCTGGGGTCGACGCCGGGCTGGGCCACGCACCTCGCCGACGCGCTCGGTGGACCGGGCGTCGCCCATGGCCGCGTCTTGGCGTTGGACGGTTCGGGTCGGACCGTCGCCAACGCCCCGCTGGTCCAGCTTGGCCGTCACCTCCAGCCACCGTGGTTCACGTTCCTTGAGGGCAGCGACCATGGCTGAGGCCAGGAACAGCGACGAGTAGGACCCGATGATGATGCCCACCAGGAGCGCTACGCCGAACTCCTGGAGAGCGGAGGCGCCCATGATGAGCCAGCCGACAACCAGCAAGGAGACCACCGGTAGCGCCGAGGAGACACTGGTGTTGATGGAGCGCATGGTCACCCGGTTGAGGGCCAGGTTCATCAACTCGGTGTACGAGTACCGCTCGCTGGCCCCGAGGCGGCCAGTGACCTCCCGGACCTTGTCGTAGACGACGATCGTGTCGTAGAGCGAGTAGCCCATGATGGTCAGGAAGGCGATGACAGTGGCCGGAGTGATCTCGAGCTGGAACAGTGAGTAGAAGCCGACGCTGACCACGATGTCGTGGGCCACGGCGACCAGCGCGCCGAGGGCCATCTTCCACTCCAGGCGGATGGTCAGATAGAGGGCGACGACGGCGAAGAACACCACTAGGGCCCGGACGGCTTTGTCGGTCACGTCCGCGCCCCAGGTCGGCCCGACCTGTTCGAAGACCTCGATGGGCCCGAGACGGGAGGACAGGGTGTCACGGATCTCGGCCGACCGGGCCGGGTCGTCGATGTCGGACCGGATTCGTAGCAGGTCCTGGTCGACCAGCTGGATCCGAGCGTCGGCGGCCCCCAGGTCGGCCATGACCTTCCGGGCGTCGGCCACCGAGGTCCCCGGCGAGCGGACCTCGTAGGAGGTGCCACCCTCGAAGTCGAGGCCCAGGTTGAGGCCCTGTAGGGCGAACGACCCGATGCCGATGACCAGCAGGGTGGCTGAGACCACCAGTGCACGTCGCCACAGCCTCGGAAAATCGACCGGAGCCTCGCCCCGGTAGAGGAGCCGCAGGGAACTCATGTCGCCCTCGCCCCGAGGATCGGCGAGGAGACGGCGCCCGAGGCCGGGAGTCCGAAGCGCACTGGGCGCCTGGCGAACCAGCTAGGGCGGGCCAAGAGCCGGATCATCGGCCCCATGAAGAAAT
>JAKUSA010000083.1 GCA_022449565.1 Acidimicrobiales bacterium
GGTCTGTCGTAGATCGGGTCACCGATCCGGTACGGGCAGTTTGGGACGGGATCTTCGACTACGGCGACCTACGTGGCGAGAACGAGCGACGCCAGACCGAACTGGCCCGGATGCGCGGTGAATCTTTGACCGCTGAAGCCAACGACGAATTGTTGGAACGACTACTCGTGGAAGTGGACATCGCCTATACCGACCTGGAAACGGTCGTGGTCCGTATTCTGGGAACCCCACCCGGCAACTTCACCACTCATATCGTGGAGATCGACAAGGGGAGTGATGACGGACTGGCCGAAGGCCAACCCGTCGTGACCGGAGCCGGACTGGTCGGCCGTCTCGAGCAGGTTGATCGGGCTCGGTCGATCGTCCGGTTGGCTACCCACCCGGACTTCCGGGTCGGTGTCCGCCTTGTGGACTCCCAGGACGAGGGTTTGGCCCGGGGCACCGGCGACGAGGATGTCCTGGTCCTCGACGCAGGCATCCGCGCCGACGCGTCGGTCTCGGTCGGAGAGGTGGTCACCACCTCCGGTGGGCGGAGCCTATTCCCGGCCGACATACCGGTGGGCCGCGTTTCCGACTCCGACGACGACACCGAATTTCGACGAGCCATAGTGGTGGAGTTGGCCGCCGGTCTCGAGAACCTCAGTTTCTTGAACGTGGTCATCGGCGCCCCCGGACTGGGTGAGGGCCGTTGACGGCGCGCCTACGGATCCTGGTGGTCCTCCTGTCGGCCACACTGGCTCAGGCAACCGTCTGCTCCGAGTTTCGCATCGGCGGGGTCGGAGTGGAACTCATGCTGTTGGTGACGATCCTGGCCGGAATCCACGGTGGACCGGAACGCGGTGCCCTTGTCGCATTCTGGGCTGGCCTGCTCTACGACTCGGTAACGACGGCCCCACTCGGTCTCCACGCCCTTGTCTTCCCGTCGATCGCCATGGCGGTCAGCAGCCTGGAGCGCCGCATGCTTCGGAACACGCTGGTGACTGACGCCCTCGCGGTGGCCGCCGCGGTGGCCACCGGGTCCGCCGCGGTGGCCGCAGTGGGGGAGATCTTTGGACAGGCCTCCTTCGACCCGGGGACGCTCGGCGAGAGGATCCTCGTCTCGGCGCTCCTTACCACCGCGGTCGCCGCACCGGTCAACCGGGTGGTGGCTTGGGCGGCTGCCGCGGGCCTACCGGTGACCATCGAACTTCGCCGCGACCAGAGCTGAGGAGGCTATGGACGACCTCGTCCGCTACCGGATGCGCATGCTGGGGGTGGTGGCCATCTCGTTGTTCCTAGCCCTGGTAGCCAGGCTCTGGTTTCTTCAGGTCCTTACCGGTGATGAAGCGGCGGCCATTGCCGAGACGAACATCACCCGGGTGATCACCATTCAGGCGCCGCGCGGCCGGATCCTTGACAACCAGGGCAGGGTCCTGGTCGGGAACCGCGTCACGACCAGTATCACCATCAACCGCCGGGCACTCGAAGAGGCCGACCTGGACGAGTCGGAACGGCGGGCCATGCTGACCAGCATTGCAGTGGAAGTCAACCGGTCGGGGAAGCTTCTCAAGGTCACCGACCTGGAGCGAGCGTTAGCCAACCAGTCCTACGGTCCCTACGACAATGTGCCGATCGCTGTAGACGTCTCTGAGGATCTTCTGGTCTATTTCGGCGAACGGCCCCACCGCTACCCGGGGGTTCGGGTAGCTGACACCTCGGTTCGCTCTTTCCTCTACGGCGACCTGGCGGCACATGTCCTGGGATGGGTCGGACCGGTTAACGACACGGAGTTGCAGTCCCGACGGCCCCGTGAGGGCAAGGAGTACCAACTCCGTGACGAGATCGGGAAGGCCGGCGTGGAGTTGATGTTCGAGGACGAACTACGGGGCATGAACGGTCGCCGAGTACTCGAGGTGGACCGGCGGGGCGAGATCGTCCGCGAGCGGACCGACCTGTTCGTCCCCCCGAGAACCGGAAACGACGTGGTCCTCACCATTGACATCGACCTACAGGACCTTGTGCAGGCCGAACTGGAGCGCACGGTCTACCTGGGTCGGACCAAAGTGCCCCAGTCGACCCCCGACGGAGGTGATCCACCGCCATTCAACGTGCCCGGCGGGGCGGTAGTGATCTTGGACCCGACCGACGGTGACGTCCTGGCGATGGCCTCGTACCCGACCTACGACCCGAACGAGTCGATCGGCGGGTTCTCCTTCGAGAGATGGTCCGAGCTCAACGACCCGGCCAACGACCTCCCCATGTTTAACCGGGCGGTCCAAGGCGAATACGCGCCCGGGTCCACCTTCAAGTTGTTTACCGCGCACGCTGCCTGGCACGAGGATGTCTTCGGTGTCGGACGAGTCAAGCCGGCCGACGAACCATGGGACGACCCGGGAGAGTATTTCCTGCAGAGTTGTCGGGCCGACGCCGACGACCTAGAGAGCGCCGGGGGCTGCTACTTCAAGAACGCAGGGAAGAAGCCTTACGAACAGGTGGACCTCACTCGGAGCCTCACCGTTTCAAGCGATGTCTACTACTACACGATCGGCGAATCGATCTTCGTGAATACCCGTCACTCCGACACGGCTATCCAGGACACGGCGACCGAATATGGGTTCGGGTACCAGACCGGTGTCCAACTGCCATTCGAACAGGACGGCTATATGCCCACCCCGGAGAGGAGGGCAGGACGTCACCGCCAAAATCCGGAGGCGTTCCCATTCGGCGGCTGGTATCCGGGCGACAACGTAAACGTGGCTGTCGGGCAGGGCGAAGTGCTAGCCACCCCACTGCAGCTGGCCAACGCCTACACGGTGTTTGCCAACGCTGGGTCCCGCTGGGCCCCGAACATCGTCGAACGGATTGCCAGTCACGACGGTGGCACCGTCCTGAACTTCGGCCCCCGACAGGCAGCGGAGGTCGAGATCGACCCAGCGTTCCGCAACCGGGTCCTACGGGGGCTCGTCGGAGTGGTGGCCGACGAGGAAGGCACTGCCTACTGGGCTTTCAACTCCGAGGCCACCGACGGGACCTACTTCCCCCACGACCAGTACCCCCTGGCCGGAAAGACCGGCACCGCCGAGGTACGGGGTAGGGCCGACACGTCGCTGTTCGCGGCATTCGGACCGGTCCAAGAGCCGACGTATGTCATGGTGGCGGTTCTCGAGGAGGCCGGGTTCGGGAGCAGCGTGGCGGCGCCACTTGTCGCCCGGGTCATGACCAGGATCTTCGAGGGCACCGTTCCCGAGGCGCCGACGATGGACGAGCGATACGCCCGGTCGACAGCCCTTCCCCTGTGTATCGAATGGTTCTGGTGGAAGACCGGCAACACCCTTGAGCGACTGGAAAGCATCGACCTGGATGCCGAACCGGAATCCGGCCCGGTACTGGGCGCCGACGGCGTTGTACGGGTTAGAGGAGTCCGCATCGATTGCGAACAGTTGATTGACGACCTATTGATTGGGCGTGAGGCCCTCCTCGGCCCGGAAGCTGCCTGATGGTCGACCTCCGTACCCCCCGTTTCGACCGGCCCACCGTGCTACGCCATGTCGACCTGGTCCTGGTGCTCCTGGCCGCGGCCCTGGCCGCCCTCGGCACACTCATGGTCTACTCGGCCACCCGGGGCCCGGCGACCGATCTTCGGCCGGCCGAGACGGCCTATCTCTACCGGCAGGCCGTGTTCGCCGGGATCGGTATCGCAGCGATGCTCCTCGCCGCATGGTTTGGACATCGCAGGGTCCTCCGGCTGGCCGCTCCGATCTACGTTGGACTCTTGGCGACGCTGATCGCCGTCCTCATCGCCGGGGTTGAGGTCAGGGGCACCCGCGGCTGGTTCCAACTCGGCGACTACCGGCTGCAGCCGTCCGAGTTCGGGAAGATTGCCCTGATCGTGGTGCTCGCCGCGATACTGGGAAGCGCTGAGGAGGTCGGTGTGTTCCGACTCAGCGCGGCCGTGGTGGCCGCCAGCCTCCCCGTGTTGGCCATCCTGTTCCAACCTGATCTGGGGACGCTCCTGGTCTATGGGGCCATCACCACCGGGATGGTCCTCGTCGCCGGAGCCAAGGGTCGCCACCTCCTCGTCCTAGGGCTGCTGTTGCTCACCGGGCTGGTGGCCGTCTTACAATCCGACGTCCTCGCCGACTACCAGGTGGCGCGCCTCATGGTCTTCGTCGATGAAGCGCAGTCCACGGCAGCCAGTTACAACCTGGAACAGGCCGAAGTGGCGATCGGGAACGGGGGTCTCACTGGACAGGGGCTGTTCGAGGGCACCCAGAACAACTCGGACCTGGTCCCCGAACAGCAGACCGATTTCATCTTCACGGTCATCGCCGAGGAAACGGGGTTCGTAGGCAGCATCCTGGTCCTCGGGCTCATCGGACTGCTCCTGGTCCGAGTTTGGCGGATTGGACGGCTCGCCGACGATCGGTTCGGCCTGCTCTTGGCCGCCGGGGTGTTCTCGATGGTGGTGTTCCAGGTGTTCCAGAGCGTTGGTATGGCCACCGGGATCATGCCGATCACCGGCATCCCGCTGCCCCTGGTCAGCTATGGCGGCTCGTCGGTTCTGACCACCTTCATCTGTATCGGCCTCGTCGAGAGCGTCCACATGCGCCGACACGAAGGATCGTCCTGAGGGGCGGTGGCCGGGGGGCGACGGACGGGGCTGTCGGGGCGCTACCATGAACAGGACATGAGTTCGCTCTGGTCCGAGCTCGAGCAGGTGCTCGACGAGGTCCAGAAGCCAGCCCGCTATATCGGTGGGGAGGACGGGATGATCGTCCCAGCCCACCATCCCGACAAGGCGGCCTGGCTCCTGATCTACCCAGACACCTACGAGGTCGGCCTTCCCAATCAGGGTCTCCAGATCCTCTACGAGATCCTGAACGAACGATCCGATGCGGTCGCCGAGCGCTCTTACGCGCCCTGGACCGACATGGCCAAGGTGCTACGGGATCGGGGACTGCCGCTGTTCTCGGTCGACACTCACCGGCCGGCCGCCGAGTTCGACGTGCTGGCTTTCAACCTCGCGGCCGAACTCCTCTACACGAACCTGCTCGAGTGCATTGACCTGGCGGGTGTGCCGGTCCGAACCGCTAATCGGTCTCCTGCCGACCCGCTGGTCATTGTCGGTGGACACTGCGCCTACAACCCCGAGCCGTTGGCCGACTTCATTGACGCCGCGGTGCTGGGCGACGGCGAGGAGGTGGTTGGGGAGATCACCCAGGTGGTCGCTGCATGGAAGGCTTCTGGGCGGCGCGACCGCCACGACGTACACCTCGGGTTGGCCGCCGTGCCCGGTGTTTATGTGCCCTCTCTGTACAGGGCCACCTTCGCCGGGGACCGGTTGGCCGCCGCCGTCCCCCATGAGCCTGGAGCGCCGGAAGTAGTCGAAAAGCGGACGGTCGCCGACCTTGCCGACTGGCCCTACCCCCGACATCAACTGGTTCCGCTCACCGAAGTAGTCCACGACCGGCTGAACGTCGAGGTATTCAGGGGCTGCACCCGCGGCTGCCGGTTCTGCCAGGCGGGGATGATCACCCGACCGGTCCGGGAGCGGCCTGCCGACCAGGTCCGCACCATGGTGGCCGACGGCTTGAAACGCACCGGTTACGACGAAGTGGCGCTCACCTCGTTGAGCACGGCCGACTTCAGCGGCATCGACGAGGTGGTGGCCTCGGCCATGGAGGACGAGGGATGCGGACAGATCTCGGTTTCGCTTCCCAGCCTTCGGGTCGACGCCTTTACCGTCGGGATCGCCGCCCAGATCCAGCGGGCCCGGCGCACCGGTCTGACCTTTGCCCCGGAAGCCGGTACCTGGCGCCTGCGTACCGTGATCAACAAGCTGATCACCGAGGACGACCTCTACTCGGCCGTGGAGTCCGCCTACTCACAAGGGTGGGCGCGCATGAAGCTCTACTTCCTCGTCGGCCTCCCCACCGAAACCGATGAGGACACCCTTGGGATCCTGGAGCTGGCCCGGCGGTGCGTGGAGATCGGACGGGCCTACCATCGGAGCCCGTCGGTGACCGTCTCGGTCGGGGGCTTTGTCCCCAAGCCCTTCACTCCATTCCAATGGTTCGGTCAGAACACCGAAGCGGAGTTACGACGCAAGGTGGGTCTTCTCCGCGACGAGGCACGGAACCTCAAGGGTGTTCGACTGAAGTGGCACGATCCCGGAGCGTCGATCATTGAGGGGCTTCTCAGCCGGGGCGACCGCCGTCTCGGCCCGGTCATCGAAGATGTGTGGAGCAACGGTGGTGTCTTCCAGGAGTGGAGCGAACACTTCGACCCGAAGTTGTGGACCTCGGCCCTGGAACAGCACGGCCTGTCCCTGGAGGATCAGGTCTACCGGCACCGTGCCGGGGATGAGCCTCTTCCGTGGGACCACCTCTCCGCCGGGCTGCACCGGGACTTTCTCTGGCAGGACTGGCGAGACGCCCTTGAGGGCGCCGGCCTTGAAGACTGTCGTTGGACACCCTGCTACGACTGTGGGGCCTGTACCGGCTACGGAATTGAGCACGTGGTCGCCTCGGCGACACCTCCAGCTGGCGGGAGTCAGGGCACGGGTCAGGATCTGGCCCGGGGTGGCGAAGTGGCGGTCCGGTTACTTACCCCGGCGACCGGCCGGCGGGCACCTGCGCGGGTCGGGTCATGACCACGCTGCGGGTGCGGTTCGGCAAGTGCGGAAAGGTCCGGTTCACCAGCCACCGCGACGTGGCCAGGATCTGGGAACGTGCACTTCGCCGAGCGGAGATCAACGTGGCCTACACACAGGGGTTCTCACCGCGACCCAGGGTGTCCTTCGGGCTGGCCTTGGCCACCGGTCACGAGTCGCAGGCCGAGTACCTGGATGTGGACCTCGTCGATGAGCCTGTGGGGAACCACAGTGTCTGGGCCGCGGAGCTGGGAGAGCGGCTGGACCGTGTACTCCCAGAGGGAATCGATGTCCTTGCCACGACCACCGTGGACAGGTCGACCGATTCCCTGCAGCAGGCCGTGGAGTCCTGTACCTGGTCCATTGAGATCAACGGGGTGGACACCGTTCAGGCCACCCGGTGGGTGGAGGACCTCCTATCTAGGGAAGAGATCGTCGTCGAGCGCGAGCGCAAGGGAAGGGTGGTTAGCGAAGACGTCCGCCCCCAGGTTCTGGCTCTCGGCGTCACCGGGGCAACCGAACATGGGGTGCGGCTCCTTGCCGACCTCGGTACGCAGCCTCGGGCACTACGACCGGTCGAGTTGCTGGCGGCTATCGATCCGCCACTGCACGCACGGTCCGTGCGAAGGATGCATCAATGGATGTCACAGGGAAGCGAGCGAATCGAGCCACTACCGGCCGACGCCGTCCCTGGCGCGCTCGCGGAGGTGCGGGCGTGACGAGAAGGGAAGTAAAGAATGTCCGACAACAGTGGAAACGGTGGCCGAGCCCGGGAGGGCCGGTTACCTCGAGAGCAGAACAGACTCACTGACGGGAAGGAGTCAGATACCGGTGACCCTCGTCCGTCGCCAAACCCCCCGAAGGGGAATGGGCGCCCGTCGACCAAGCCCCAGATCGGGGACAGCCGGCCCGCGCCGAAGTCACCTGTGGACAGCGATAGCTCCAAGGGTGGCGGCGGACGCTCCGACGGTGGTGGGTCCGTAGGCGGTGGGCGGCGGCGTC
>JAKUSA010000084.1 GCA_022449565.1 Acidimicrobiales bacterium
AGGAGACGATCACGCCGCCGGCGTTCACGAGGATGTCGGGCAGGACGTCGATGCCTCGTCCGGTGAGGACCTCCTCCGCTTCCAGGGTCGTCGGCCCGTTGGCCGCCTCGACGACCACTCGTCCGGTAAGTTGCGCCGCCACCTCAGCCGTCACCTGGCCCTCGAGGGCCGCGGGCACGACCACGTCGGAATCCACCGCCCAGAACTCCTCCGGTTCAACCGGCTCGGCATTTGGATAGCCGACCACGGTGCCGTGTTCCACAACCCACTCGGTGAGGGCGAAGGCGTCGATCCCACCGGGGTCGGCGACGGCCCCCCCGGCGTCCGCAACCGCCCTGATTGTCGTGCCGTGCACCTGGAGTAGCCGTCCCGCGGCGCTGCCCACGTTGCCCCATCCCTGGACAATGGCCGACGCCCCGGTCAGGTCGAAGCCCACCTCGTCGGCCCAGTGCTGGAGGCAGAAGATCAGGCCTTGGCCGGTGGCCTTATCCCGTCCGGGACTGCCCCCCGTTTCGAGCGTCTTGCCGGTTACCACCCGCTTCACGTTCTGGCGCTCTGCGGCTCCGGTCGAGTTGGCGTAGGTGTCCATCATCCACACCATGGTCTGGGCGTTGCTACCCAGATCAGGGGCCGGGATGTCGTGGTCGGGTCCGATGTTGGCCCCCAGGCTGTGGGTGAACCGGCGTACCACCCGCTCCAACTCGTCGTGGTCGAGTTGGAGCGGGTCGAAGGTGACACCACCCTTGGCGCCTCCGAACGGGATGTCGCAGAGCGCCGACTTCCAGGTCATCCAGGAGGCCAGCGCCTTTACCTCGTCCAGGTCGACCATGGGGTGGAATCGGATCCCACCCTTGTAGGGCCCGAGCAGGTTGTTGTGCTGGATCCGGTAACCGCGGAACACCCTGAACTGGCCATCGTTCATCCGGACCGGGAAGTTGACGATGATCTCGTTCTTAGGTTGGGAGAGGATTGACCGCAGGTCCTCGGGTAGGCCGATCAAATCGGCTCCTCGCTCGAACTGGGCCAGCGCCGTGGCGAAGAGGCTTTCGCGCGACTCGCTCATGAGTTGTCTCCCGGTGTGTAGCGGGCTGGTGTCGGGAATCTAGTGGTCGCCCCGGTGACCAGGCGGGGGAGCAATCCCACCAGAAGTCCGCCGCCGAGCACACAGGCCGCGGTGGCTACCCAGGCCGAGGCGGGCGGCATGTCCATCTCGAAGTACTGGCGGCCGGCCTCCACGGCGACCACCGCCCCGTAGGACAGGCCCATCGCCGCTACTAGGACCAACTTCCAGGCCCGGACCGGTCGGCTGACCATGAGGAGGATCACCAGGCCGACGGCTAAGAGGGTCACAGTGGCCGCGGTACGGGCTTCGGCAAGCGTGGCCGATGATCGTCGTACCACCTCGTAGCAGGTGAAAGTGGCCACTGCGGCGGCCACCCCGGCGGGCAGTGAGTAGGAGAGCACCCGGCGGAGGAAGCCCGGCCTTACCAGTGAGTCGTCGGGGGCGAGGGCCAGGAAGAAGCCGGGTACCCCGATCGAGAAGGTACCGATGAGGGTTAACTGCTTGGGCCGGAATGGGAACGGCACTCCGAGCAAGCCGACCAGGGCGGTGAGCAGGACCGCGTAGCCCGCCTTGGCGATGAACAGGTTGGCTACCCGTTCGATGTTGTTGATGACCCTCCGGCCCTCGGCCAGCACCCGGGGCAGGGTGGCTAACCGGTTGTCGAGCAGCACCAACTGGGCCACGGCCCGGCTGGCCGAGGATCCACTGCCCATGGCGATCCCCATGTCAGCGTCTTTGAGGGCTAGCACGTCGTTGACCCCGTCCCCGGTCATGGCAACCGTCCGTCCCCGGGCCTGCAGGGCCGCCACCATGGCCCGCTTCTGGTGCGGGCTGACCCGGCCGAATACCGAGGCCCCGTCGACGGCGTCGGCCAAGGCCTCGCCCCCGTCGGGTAGTTCACGGGCGTCAATGCCGACCGCCGCGCCGGGCACCCCGGCCCGACGGGCCACCGCGGCGACCGTCGCCGGGTGGTCTCCGGAGATGACCTTGAGTTCCACCCCCTGGTTCCCGAAGTAGTCGAGGATCTCGGGGGCGTCGGGTCGTACGGTGTCCTCTAGGAGGACCAGGCACACCGGGACCCGGCCATCGGGGAGGTCCTCCGGGTCGTGGGTCCGGCTATGGGCCCGGGTGAGCACCAGCACCCTCCGGCCCTCGGCGGCATGGGTCGCCACCCGCCGCCGGTTCTTCTCGTCGTCGGCGTCGAGCAAGACCTCGGGTGCCCCGAGGTGGTAGGTGCCCCGCTCGGCGAAATCGGTGGAGGCCCACTTCCGGGCCGAGGAGAACGGCAGTGTGCTGGTCACCTCCCAGCCGGGGTCGGGGTGGGTCTCGGCCAGGGCGGCCAGGGTGGCGTTGGGGGATGGATCGGCGGCGGCTACCGCGCCCAGGGCGTCGGTGGGATCGCCTTCGTCAAGGGCCTCGACGGAGGCCAGGGAGATCTCACCGGTGGTGATGGTCCCAGTTTTGTCCAGGCATAGCACGTCGACCCGGGCCAGCAACTCCACCGAGACCAGTTCTTTGCACAGCGCCCGGCGGCGGGCCAGGGCCACCACCCCGGTGATGAACGCCAGGCTGGTGAGAAGAACCAGGCCGTCAGGGACCATGGCCACCGCGGCGGCCACCGTGCCCCGCAGCGCTTCTGGCCACTGGTCCTCGGTTGCCAGCAGACGCAGTAGTAACAGTCCTGCAGTCGGGGGGATGATTACGACCAGCCAGCGCAGGATGGCGTTGACTCCGGCTCGGAGTTCGCTGTCGGCGATCTTGAATCGGCGGGCCTCTTCGGACAGGGAAGCGGCGTACGAGTCGGCTCCCACCCGCGTGGCCCGGTAGCTGCCCGAACCGGCGGCCACGAAGCTGCCTGAGAGCACTTGGTCGCCGGGGTCCTTGTCGACCGGATCAGCCTCCCCGGTGAGCAGCGACTCGTCGATCTCCAGGCCCGCGGCCGTGACCACCTCGCCGTCCACCACCACCTGGTCGCCGGGTCGTAACTCCAGGAGGTCGTCGGCCACAACCTCCGACACGCCGACTTCGGCGGCCCGGCCATCCCGTACCACCCGGGCCCGGGGGGCGGACAGTACGGCCAACTCCGAGAGGGTGCGTCGGGCCCGTAACTCCTGAACCACGCCGACAATGCTGTTCGAGAAGATCACCCCGGCGAACAGGGCGTCCCCGGGGAAGCCGGCAGCCAGGATTAGCACGAGCAGCGCTCCCATGATCCCGTTTACAGGCGTCAACACGTTGGCCCGCAGAATCTGGCCGGTGGTCCGGACCGGGGCCTCGGGTACGTCATTGACCCGACCATCGGCCACTCGTTCTGCCACCTCGGCCGCGCTGAGGCCCACCGGGGCCTCGGTTGGATCTACCGGGTCGACCACGGGGCCGATGCTAGGAGAGGAGAGGGTTAGCTTGCGGTGTGCTCGAAGGAGTAACCGTCCTGGCCCATGGTCAGTCGGTGGCGGGCTCCGGGCACCTCGGGGTCGCTGTCGGCGTAGCCGGCGTCCCCGTCCCACATGGCCACCGGTCCATCGTTGGAGCGGCCAATGTGGGTCTCGTAGAACATGGGTTGCATCTCGGCGAGTCCGGCGAGTGCTTCGTCGACGCATTCCCAGCCGGTCAGGAGTTTGAGGGTCATCCAAGTGGGCGGGGCCAGCTCGACCTCGCCGGCGTCGCGCCGCTCTATGGCCTCGGCCGGCCGTAGCCACTGGTGCTCGGTGATCTCACCGTCGTCGATGGCCACCACCGCGTCGGTGGCCAGCCGGGAGGCGAAGAAGAATGTGGAAAACCGTTTCGGGGTTATGGGAGGGGGCACCCAGTGGGAGAACCACACCAGGCTGCCTGGGTCGACGACCACCGACGCCTCCTCGGTGGCCTCTCGGGCCGCGGCGGCCGCCGCGGTAGCCAGCTCGTCCGGGTTGCCCTCGGTGTCGACGACGGCGTCCCCGTCGTCGATCCGACCTCCGGGGAAGACCCACATGCCGCCGAAGGCCACCTTTGAGTTCTTCCGCAGCATGAGCAGCTCTAGGCCACTGGGGCCGTCGCGCATCACCACCACGGTGGCTGCCGGGATCAATTCAGAGGTCCCGGTGGTTCGGTGGCGGTGCTCCCAAGCGTCAAAGCGCCGCTGGTCGGACTGGTCGGCCACGGTGTCGTCAGGTCCGGTCTGAGTTCGGGTCGCCCATCGGTGAGCGGTCGAACCAGAGGGACTCCTCAACCAGGCGGTGGCTGCGCCAGCCGTCTTCGGTGCGTACCAGATCGTGGTGGTAGCGGCCGCCGGTGAACCAGACGGTCCCGCCGGGCAGTCGCATCGGGTTGTTGAACACGGCGGTCACTTCGGCGGTGTCGTCGCCGAGGCGAGCGTCGACGTTGGAGATCAGGTGCTGGGTCATCTCGAAGTGGTCCAGCGCAACCTCGAGGAAGGCCACCGTCTCGTCGAGGTCGCCGGCCGGCCCGCCCGAGGACGTGTAGTCGATCAGGGCGTCGGGGGTAAATACCGACCGGTAGAGGTCCCAGTCTCGGGTGTCGACGGCGTGGGCGTACCGGGTTAGCAGGTCCTCGATCTCGACACGGTCGGACAGGGCACGGAGATCCATTGCTGCAGCCTTGTCGGGGAGGGCGTGGGGTGAGCCGACCCTACCGCGCGCTGATTCCGGGACGAACAGCGGTCAGAGCGACGACCGTCATCGGTGGCCGTCGGCCCGCTGGTCTACCAAGGCGGCCATGCCGTCCCGCCATCCCACGGTGCATGGTCCGGTGAGGGATAGCCGGCGGGCCGGATCGGCGGCGCTTCCGGGCTGGCTGCCCGGAACCTCGTCGTAAACAAGGGCGGGCTCGACTCCGAGGCACTCTCCGAACAGGGCACACCAGTCCTCGGCAGCCACGACCTCGTCGCCGCACCAGTTCACAATGGTCGCCGGAACCGAGGCCCCATTGAGGAGTGGCGCCACCTGGGCGGCCATGTCGTCGGTGTGGATGGGGCTGTAGGGCGACGGCGCGGGAGCCCGGAGCCGGATCGGCCGGCCGGCGGCCACCCAGTCGCAGTGGTAGGCCGGGAGGCCGCCGTTGGCCCCGTAGCTGGCGTTGATCCGGGCGATGGTCGTCGGCAGTCCCAGCATCCGGGCCATGGTGCGGGCCACTGCCTCCTGGCCGGTCTTGGAGATCCCGTAGGTCGGCGAGTGTGGGGCCACCGGGTCACCGAGCGGATCGCCCTCGGCATAGGTGTGCCACGGATCGGGGTGAGGTCGGTAAACGGAGTTGGTCGACGCCACCAGTACCGATTCGGCCCTTTGGCAGTGGGCCATGATTAGGCCGGTGGCTTCAGCGTTGTGCCTGATGGCCCGGTCGAAGTCGGCCTCGGGCCCCTGGAAGGCGGCGAAGTGGACGAGATGGGTGAAGTCGTCGGGCAGGTCGCCGTACTCCCCGGTGGCCAGGTCGGCCACGTGGGGCGTTACCCCGATGGCCTCGACGCGTTCATGGCTGTCCTTGGCGCTAAAACGGGCCAGCCCCCACACCTCGTTGTCGGCGGCCAGGAAGCGGGCCACTGGGAAACCGATCTGGCCGGTAAGCCCGGTGACCAGGATCTTCCGGTCGGAGAGCACCCCCCGACGCTACGCCCATCAGGGACCCTCCGGTAGGGTGCGCGGGCGTCCCAGCGGCGGGTTGGGACGAGCGCCGAGCCCTCGGGAGGCACAGTGACCGGACACCTTTCGGGTCGAAACGTCGCAGTGACCGGAGCCGGCAATGGCATCGGACGGGCCGTGGCCATCCTGTGTGCAGCCGAGGGTGCCCGGGTGGTGGTGGCCGACTACGGCGTGAGCCTTGACGGCTCCGACCCGACCAGCGGGGTGGCCGACACCGTGGTAGCCGAGATAACCGACGCCGGTGGTACCGCAGTGGCGGTGGCCGGTGACGTGTCGGACACCGCGGTCGGCCAGCGCATCGTCGACACCGCCGTCGAGGCCTGGGGCAGCATCGACGGGGTGGCCTGCGCGGCGGGGATCCTGCGGGAGCGGATGCTGTTTAACATGAGCGACGAGGAGTTCGACGATGTGGTTCGGGTGCACCTCCGTGGCCACTTCAGCCTCTACCGGGCTGCATCGGCGGTGATGCGCAAGCAGGAGGGCGGCGGCCGCCTCCTGGGGTTCACCTCCGGGGCGTTTGTGGCCTCCACGGCTCAGGCAAACTATTCGGCGGCCAAGGGCGGCATCGTGTCACTGACCAAGAGCGCGGCCTTCGCCCTTCGTCGCTATGGCGTGACCGCCAACTGCATCGCCCCGGTGGCCATGACCCGCATGTCGGAGAAGGTCCCCTTCCAGATCGAGGCCGGAGCTCCCGAACACATCGCCCCGTTGGCCGTGTACCTGCTCTCCGAGGCGGCCCGGGAGGTCACCGCCCAGATCTACACGTGCACCGGCCGCCGGATCGCCGTATGGAACCAGCCGGCCGAGGTGCGGGAGATGGTGGCCGCCAACGGGGAGTCATTCTCGGTGGACGAGATCGCCGGAAGGCTCCCCGACGACGTGGGCCTCGAGGAATTGCCGCTGTTTGCCGACCTGGAGCGTCGCATGGCCGAGATGGCCGAGAACCAGCCAGCCGCCGAGGGAGGGTCCGGGGCCACCTAGGCTCGTCGGCCATGGCACCCGAGATCCCGGCCTACCCAGACGGCCACGGCCTTTTGGAGGCCAAGGTGGTGGTAGTCACCGCGGCGGCGGGCACTGGGATCGGATCGGCCACCGCACGACGCTGTGTCGAAGAGGGGGCCACCGTTGTCATCTCCGATACCCACGAGCGTCGGTTGGACGAGACGGCCGATTCCCTGGCCGGGGTGGCCGGGGACCGGCCCCTTGCCGTTCCCTGCGACGTGACCGTTGAGGAGCAGGTCCAGGCCCTTTTCGATGCCACGGTGTCCGAGCACGGGCAGGTCGACGTGCTGGTCAACAACGCCGGACTGGGTGCCGAGAGCCTTCTGGTCGATATGGCCGATGAGGAGTGGCACCGGGTGATCGACGTGACCCTGACCGGCACCATGCGTTGCGCCCGAGCGGCACTTGGCCACATGCTCCCCCGAGGGCGCGGGGTGATCGTCAACAACGCCTCGGTGCTGGGCTGGCGGGCCCAGGCCGGCCAGGCTCACTATGCGGCGGCTAAAGCCGGGGTTATGGCCCTGACCCGCTGCGTTGCACTTGAGGCGGCCGGGGCCGGGGTGCGGGTCAACTGCGTGGCACCCAGCCTGGCCGTCCACCCCCACCTAGCCGGAACGAGCAGCGAGGAACTAATCGAGGCCCTGACGGCCCGGGAAGCCTTTGGCCGCTCTGCTGAACCCTGGGAGGTGGCCAACGTGATCGTCTTCTTGGCCAGTGACTACTCGTCTTACATGACCGGCGAGGTGGTGTCGGGCTCCAGCCAGCAGGCCTGACGAGGACCCATCAGGCTAGGCGCCACTCGGCTTCTGGGTCGGGTC
>JAKUSA010000085.1 GCA_022449565.1 Acidimicrobiales bacterium
CACCGCTACTCACCGGCGTCGGGCCTGCCTGCCCTGCGGGAGGCACTGGTCGACAAGACCGAACGAGACTCCTCCTGGCGCCCCGAACCATCCCAGGTGCTGGTGACCAACGGGGGCAAGCACGCAGTCTACAACTCGTGCGCCGCCCTACTGAACCCGGGCGACGAGATGCTCCTCCCGGCCCCCTACTGGACCACCTACCCGGAGGCCATCGCCCTGGCCGGGGGCACCTCAGTGGTGGTGCCCACCAACACCGCCTCGGGCTTCAGGGTCACCGTGGACCAACTCGAGGCGGCCCGCACCCCAGCCCCCAAGGCGCTGATGTTCGTTTCCCCGTCCAATCCGACCGGGGCCGTCTACCCGGAGGCCGAGATCACCGCCATCGGGGAGTGGGCGGCCCACCACGGCATCTGGGTGGTGGCCGACGAGATCTACGAGCACCTCACCTACGGTGGCCACCAGCACCACTCCATCCGGGCCTTGGTGCCCGGCCTGGCCGACCGGTGCGTCGTTGTCAACGGGGTGGCCAAGACCTATGCCATGACCGGCTGGCGGGTGGGGTGGATGATCGGTCCCGAGGACCTAATTGTCGCCGCCTCCAACTTGCAGTCTCACACCACCTCGAATGTGGCCAACGTGGCCCAGCAGGCCGCCCTGGCCGCGTTGACCGGTGGGCTCGAGGCCGTGGTGGCCATGCGGGAGGCCTTCGACCGCCGCCGGAGGACCATGTTCGCCATGCTGTCCGCCATCGACGGGGTGGAGGTCCTCGAACCCCAGGGCGCCTTCTACGCCTTCCCCGACCTGAGGGCCTTCCTTGGGCGGCCGGTCGGCGGGCAGACGTCGCGGACCACCCTGGAGTTAGCAGCCACCATCCTCGATGAGGCCAAAGTGGCCATCGTCCCCGGCGAGGCCTTCGGTGCCCCGGGATACGCCCGGCTGTCCTTCGCATTGGGCGACGAGGACCTGGTCGAGGGCCTCACCCGGCTAGGCGACCTGCTGGCCAGCTGAACTGATGCCGACCGCGCCGGCTTGCGGTTCTTGGGCATCGCCCATTACCGCCGAGTCGCTGGTAGTTGGTGCGGTGGGCCTGGGCGAGGTCGTCGTCGACGGCGAGACGGTCTGGTGGGCCGAGTCTCGGCCTGCCGAGGATGGCCGAACCGTGGTGGTGGCCGACGGGGACGACCGGGTGGGCGAAGAGACCAACGTGCGGACCCTGGTCCACGAATACGGGGGTGCGGCCTGGTGGGTGGCCGACGGGATGCTCGTCTACTCCGAATACGCCGACCAGCGGCTCTACCGGCTCGACCCCGGGGGAACCCCGGTCGCCCTGACCCCCGAGCCGGCCGTCAAAGGAGGCGACCGCTACGCCGACGGCCGACCCACTCCGGACCGCGCCTGGTACGTGTGCGTACGGGAGAGCCACCCCGCCGGGGGTGGTGAGCCGACCAACGCGGTAGTGGCCGTGGCCCTTGACGGCTCCCAGCGGGTGGAGGTACTCGTCTCCGGCCCCGACTTCGTCTCATCGCCCCGCCCATCACCCGATGGCCGACGCCTGGCCTGGATCCAGTGGGACCACCCGGAGATGCCTTGGGACGACACCGAGTTGTGGGTGGCTGACCTAGGAGACGGGACGGTTGGCGGGGCCCGACGGGTGGCCGCCGAGGGCGAGTCGTTCTTCCAGCCCGAGTGGAACTCCGACGGGGTGCTCCACGTGGTCACCGACCGGGACGGATGGTGGCACCTGCACCGGCTGGATGACAACCGCCTCGTCCAGCTCACCTCTGGGTCCTTCGAGGTCGGGGTGCCCCAGTGGGTGTTCGGACGCTCCCGCTACGCCTTCGTAGGAGACGAGGTTTGGTTCACCCGTCGCGAGGATGGGGTGGATCGCCTGGGGGTGCTAGGCGTTGCGGGCAGGGTCACCGACCTGGAGGTCGAGGCGACCGAGATCGAAGCGGTGGCTGCACGGGGTGACGGAGTGGTGGTAGTGGCCGCGTCGTGGACCGCCGAGCCGGCTGTGCTGGCCATCACCCGTGGGGGATGCGAGGTCCTGAGCGGGGTGCGCGACCTGGGCTTCGACGCCGGCTGGTTCCCGGTTCCCGAACCGGTGGCCTACCCCACATCGGGCGGCGAGGTGGCCCACGCGGTGATTTACCCACCGACCAACCCCCACCACCCTGTGCCCGATGACGAGCGGCCACCGCTGCTCGTTCTGGCCCACGGCGGCCCCACCGGGGCCGCCCGCCGTCAGTTACAACTCCCGGTGGCCTACTGGACCAGCCGGGGCTTCGCGGTGGCCGACGTCGACTACCGGGGCTCGACCGGTTACGGCCGTTCCTACCGCCATCGCCTTCGCGGTGGCTGGGGGGTGCTCGACGTGGACGACTGCCTCGCCGTGGCCGGCTATCTGGTCGACGCCGGGCGGGCTGACCCGGACCGGCTGGCCATCAAAGGGGGCAGTGCCGGTGGCTTCACCGTGTTGGCTGCCCTTACCTTCCACGATGTCTTCACCGCGGGGGCCAGCCGGTACGGCGTCGCCGACCTGGCTGCCCTAGCCGCCGACACCCATAAGTTCGAATCCCGATACCTGGATCGGTTGGTCGGTCGGTGGCCGGAGGACCAGGAGGTCTACCGGGAACGGTCGCCCATCCACCACGTTGAGCGCCTGAACACCCCGATGCTGATACTCCAGGGCTCCCAGGATCCGATCGTGCCTCCTAACCAGGCCCACCTCATGGTCGCCGCGCTGGCCCGCGCCGGCGTTCCCCACGCCCTCGTCGAATTCCCCGACGAACGCCACGGCTTCCGCAAGGCGCCCAACGTTGTGCGGGCCATCCAAGCCGAATTGGCCTTCTTCGCCCGGATGTTCGGCTTCGAACCGGCCGACGACCTGCCCCCGTTAGCAATCGAGGGCACCCCCGACGGGCCTTGAATGGGAACCGGGTTGCCGGCCGGCCCGCCCGGGCGTCTACACTGACCGGCGATGCGCAATAGCCACGGACTCCTTCTCCTGATGTAGGGCGAGCGCCCACATATCGCGTTCGTCCGAACCTCCCGAGCCCACAGGCCGGGGGGTTCTTCGGTTTTCGGAGCCAAACCGACCGGATCCAACCACAAGACAACAGCAACACACACGGAGCCAGTCATGAGCAAGACAGCCACCACCGAACGGGTCGTTATTTTCGACACCACCCTCCGGGACGGCGAGCAGTCCCCGGGCATCTCACTCGACGTGGGGGAAAAGCTAGAAATCGCCGCGCAACTGGCCCGTCTGGGGGTCGACTACATCGAAGCCGGCTTCCCGATCGCCAGCCAGGGTGACTTCGAGGCCGTCCACGCCATCGCCTCCTCGGTGCGGGGCCCGGTGATCTGCGGGCTGTCCCGGACCAGCCACTCCGATATCGACCGGTGTTGGGAAGCCATCGAGCCGGCCGAAAGGCGGCGCATCCACGTCTTCATCGCCACTAGCCCCACCCACATGGAACACAAGCTGAAGATGAGCCCCGACCAGGTGCTGGCCGAGGCCGCCTCGGCGGTGGCCCGGGCCCGCGAATACACCGACGACGTGGAGTTCAGCCCCGAGGATGCCTCCCGGTCGGACTTTGATTTTATGTGCGACGTGCTTCGCGTCGCGGTCGACAATGGCGCCGGAACCCTCAACATCCCCGACACCGTCGGGTTCGCCACCCCGGTCGAGTGGGCCGAGCGGATCCGGGCCATCCGGGAGCGGGTGGACGGCGACTACGTGTTGAGCACCCACTGCCACAACGACCTCGGCTTGGCCGTGGCCAACTCGCTGGCCGCGGTAAGCGCCGGGGCCCGTCAGGTGGAGTGCACCGTCAACGGGATCGGCGAGCGGGCCGGCAACGCGGCCATGGAGGAGATCGTTATGGCCATCCGCACCCGGCCCGAGATCTACCCCGACCTCGAGGTGGGGATCCAGACCGAGGAGCTAGCCCGGTCCAGCCGCATGGTCAGCCGTCTGACCGGCTACCCGGTGCAATACAACAAGGCCGTGGTGGGTCGCAACGCCTTCGCACACGAAGCAGGCATCCATCAGCACGGGATGCTCAACGAGCCCTCCACCTACGAGATCATGGACCCCTTGGCGGTGGGCCAGGAGGGGACGAAGCTGGTACTGGGCAAGCACTCGGGGCGGGCCGCCTTCAAGGACGCCCTGGCCAAGATGGGCATCGATATCCACGGTGACGTGCTCAACGCGGCCTTCACCCGGTTCAAGGAACTGGCCGACCGCAAGATCCAACTCTCCGACGCTGACCTGGAGGCCCTGGTGGCCGAAGAGTTGGGCGGCCCGGTGGACCACGCCTACGACCTGGTGGCCCTTGAGGTCCGGGGCGGCACCGTGAACACCCCGACCGCCGAGTTGACCATGGAGGTGGACGGGACCGAGGTTTCGGTGACCGCCGAGGGCGACGGGATGGTCGACGCCGCATGCACGGCTATCAAGCAGGCCACTGGAGTGGACGGCCGGCTCACCGACTACACCGTCATGTCGGTCACCGGCGGGGTGGACGCCCTGGCCGACGTGGCGCTCTCGTTCCAGAGCGCCGACGGGGTCAAGGTGTCCGGACGGGGCCTGTCCACCGACGTGGTGGAGGCCTCAGCCCGGGCGTTCATCGCCGCACTCAACAAGGTGGCCCGGGTGCGGGCCACCGGCGAGGACCCGAACGCCATCGACCGGCCGGGCCACCTCGGCTGACGTCGGCCCACGAAGAGACTTGGCACGCAGATGACAGCCCGGACACTGAGCCAAAAGGTGTGGGACCGCCACTTAGTACACCGCGCCGACGGAGAACCGGACCTGCTGTTCATCGACCTGCACCTCGTCCACGAGGTCACCTCCCCCCAGGCCTTCGACGGGCTGCGCATGGCCGGGCGCCAGGTGCGTCGACCGGACTTGACGCTGGCCACCGAGGACCACAACGTCCCCACCACCGACGTTGGCCTGCAGATCGCCGACCCGGTCAGCCGCACCCAAGTGGAGACCCTGCGGTCTAATTGCGCCGAGTTCGGTGTGCGCCTTTTCCCGATGGGCGACCCGGGCCAGGGGATCGTGCACATAATCGGCCCGGAGATGGGACTCACCCTCCCCGGGATGACCATCGTGTGCGGCGACAGCCACACAAGCACCCACGGGGCGTTCGGCACCCTGGCCTTCGGGATCGGAACCAGCGAAGTGGAACACGTGCTGGCTACTCAGACCCTGCCCCAGTCCGAACCGGGAACCCTGGCCGTGACCGTCGACGGCGCCCTCCCGGACGGTTCGACGGCTAAGGACGTGATCCTGGCCGTCATCGGACGTCTGGGCACCGGCGGCGGGATCGGTCGGGTCATCGANTACCGGGGAGAGGTGATCCGNAACCTGTCGATGGAGGGCCGAATGACNGTNTGCAACATGTCGATCGAGGCCGGGGCCAAAGCCGGCCTGATCGCCCCCGACGACACAACCTTCNCCTACCTGGAGGGCCGGGCCCACGCCCCGGCCGGCNCCCACTGGGAGGCTGCGCTGAGCGACTGGTCGACNCTGGCGACCGATCAGGACGCCGTGTTCGACGCTGAGGTGACTTTGGACGGGTCGGCCATCGGTCCGCACGTCTCCTGGGGCACCAACCCGGGACAGGTGGTCCCCATCGACGGGGCTGTCCCCGACCCGGACAGCTTCGACGGCCCGGCCCAGCGGGAGTCGGCGGCCCGAGCCCTCGACTACATGGGGCTCACCGTCGGAACGGCCATCCGGGACATAACCGTGGACACCGTGTTCATCGGATCGTGCACCAACAGTCGCATCGAGGACCTCCGGGCCGCCGCCGCGGTGGCCGACGGTCGGCGGGTGGCCGACGGGGTACGAACACTGGTGGTGCCCGGGTCGGGGGCGGTGAAGGCCCAGGCCGAGGCGGAGGGCCTCCACGAGGTGTTCGTGGCTGCAGGGTTCGACTGGCGTGAACCGGGCTGCTCGATGTGTTTGGCCATGAACCCCGACAAGCTCTCCGCAGGCGAGCGGTGCGCCAGTACCAGCAACCGCAACTTCGAGGGCCGGCAGGGCCGGGGTGGCCGCACCCACCTGGTGTCGCCGGCCGTCGCCGCGGCCACCGCCATCGCTGGAACATTCGCCACGCCAGCCGACCTGGGCTGAGAGACCAAGGAGCCGAAGAACATGGAACCCGTGGCCATCGTCTCCGGAACGGCGCTGCCCCTGCGCCGATCCGACGTGGACACCGACCAGATCATTCCAAGCGACTGGTTGAAGCGAGTGGAACGCACGGGCTTCGAGAGGGGCCTGTTCAGCGAGTGGCGGGACGACCCCGGCTTTGTGCTCAACGACGAACGTCACGACGCGGCAGTGATACTCATCGCTGGACCCAACTTCGGCACCGGATCGTCGCGGGAGCACGCGGTGTGGGCCATCCAACAACACGGTTTCGGCGCCGTGGTCTCCCCCCAGTTCGCCGACATCTTCCGTAACAACTGCACCAAAAACGGACTCGTGCCCGTCCAAGTACCCCATGAGGTGGGCGTCGCCCTCCTCGATGCAGTGGAGGCCGACCCGGACCTGGTGGTCACGGTCGATGTTTCCCAGCGCACCATCGAGGCCCCGGACGCCGGGATCACCTGCGGGTTCCCCCTCGACGACGCCACCCGGGAGCGGTTCCTCGAGGGCCTCGATGACATCGGACTGACCCTGCGCCACGCCGGGGCCGTCGACCGATACGAAGTCGGACGACCCGCCTGGTTACCCACCACCAACTAAGGACCATCCTGGCGACAGGCGGTGCTCCGGCACACGGTCAGCCATCCGCGAGACTGCCCGGGTGAGCCGCCGGATTCCCGCCACTGTTTCGCTTGTGACCACCCTGGCTCTAGTGGCCGGATCGTGCGGGGGCAACCCGAGCCGAGGCGGCACCTCGGGACGATCGGTGGGTGGACCGGCATCCGCTGCGGTCTCACCGACCACCACAAATCCGACTACCTCGGCGCCGTCGACCACAACCCCCTCGACTACCACGGTGGCCCCCCTGCCCACCGTCGACGTCGGAGCCGTGGAGTTGACCTCCGGCCTCATCCCGTTCACCGCCTGTGATGAACTCCTCCGCTATCTCCAGGACGAGGCCAGCGCTCGGGTTGGTCCCTACGGCCTCGACGGAGGCTGGTACGGCCCGGTCATGCCGTTCGCGACCCGGGCGGTCGGAGGACCGGTTCCCGAGATGGCTATGGCCTTCGACGACTCGATGGGGGTCGCGCCGAGCCCGGGGGTGGACTTCTCGGGGACCATCGTCCAGGAGGCCGGTATTGACGAACCGGACCTAGTCAAGACCGACG
>JAKUSA010000086.1 GCA_022449565.1 Acidimicrobiales bacterium
CTTGCCACGTGCCCGGTGGAGAGCGATCCTGGCTCGACATGGCGCTCGAACGTGTGCAACGGGGTGCCCGCTGAGGAGGCCAGAAACGACAGAGAGGCCTGAAATATCAGGCCTCTCGTCGATCATTTGTCTTGTGGAGCTGGGGGGAATCGAACCCCCGTCCGCCGGAGTGTGACCGACCGCGCTACGACCATTCCCGAGATTGCGGCTCACGGCTGCCGCACCGCCGGGTCGGGTGGGCCACAAGGGCCCGACCGTAGGGTCTTTCCCCCAGGTCAGCGGTCTTTCACGCCGTCAGCGGTCTGTCCCTGCTGTCTCCACCGCTTCTGTTGCCAGGCTGCGGTGGACCGGCCCCGCGTGCCGTTACCGGTCGCGATGACTCTCTACCGTCTAACTAGGTCAGGCGGCGAGAGCGAGATCGTCCGTATTGGCGTCTCATTGGGTGCCCCGTTTAAGGAGTCTGAGCAACTCCGGTCGCACGAACCGGCCACGGTCACCGGCGTCGAAACCGATCAGCCCCGTGGTCTGTGGGTTCTTGGAGCCCACCGGGTGCGAACTAATGCTCGGTTGTCAAAGCGGTCACGGTTCCACCGAGACCAGGGGTTCAGGGTACCGCCGGGCACTGACTGCTGACTCTGGCTCAAAGCGGGAACCATCCGGCCGATGGGGGAGACTTGGTGACGTGGATGAGCGACGGGCCGCCGGGTACCCCTTTATTCCCACCGACGTCATCCCGCCAATCGTTGAGCGGGCCGAGGGCTGCACCCTGGTGTTCTCGGGTGGCAGGGAAGTCATCGACGCCGGAGGCGGCGCAGTGGCCGTCAACATCGGCCACGGGCGATCGGAGGTGGCCGACGCGATGGCCGCCGGTGCCCGAAGGGTCTCCTACGCAATCCCGCCCTGGGTGACCGAGGATCGGATCGCCCTCGTTGAACTCCTCCGGGACCGCTGGCTGCCCCCCGAGTTGAGTCGGGTGGGCTTGGTCAGCGGCGGTTCCGAGTCGGTGGACACGGCCATCCGCCTGGCCTTTACCCACTTCGGCGCTCTCGGCCAGCCGGACCGGTGGAAGGTCATCGGACGGGAGGTCTCCTACCACGGCACCACCATGGCCTCCCTGTCAGTCAGCGGGCACAGGGCCCGCCGGCAGGGTTTCGAAGGGGTGCTCACCGACCACCCCAAGATGCCGGTGGCCGACGCCGAGGCTCTTGAGAAGATCATCGACCTCGAAGACCCGGCCACCGTCGCCGCGGTGATCGCCGAACCGGTCATCGGAGCGGCCGCCGGTGCCCTGGTTCCCCCCGACGACTGGTGGACCGACGTGCGTGCGATCTGCGACAACCACGGGATCCTGCTGATCGCCGACGAGGTAATGACAGGTTTCGGCCGCACCGGTCGCCGATTCGGGATCAACCACTGGGGGGTGGTCCCCGACATCCTGGTGGGCGGCAAGGGCCTCTCCGGTGGCTACGCCCCGCTGGGCGGCGTGTATGCCACCGAGAAGGTGGTCGAACCGATAGCCGCCGCGGGCCGGGGTCTCATGTTCTTCACCTTCTCCGCCAGCCCTGGGGCCTGCGCGGCCGGTATCGCCGCGCTCGGCATCCTCGACGACGAGGACCTTGTGACAGCCAGCGCAACAAAGGGGGAGACTTTCTTAGCGCGCTTACGCGCCATCGAGGCCCACCCGCACGTGAGCGAGGTGCGAGGTCTCGGCTTGATGTTGGGTGTTGAATTGGTCGCTGACAAGGCGACTGGTGCGCCCTACCTTCCCGATGGGGGAATGGCCGCTCGGGTAGTAGCCGAAGCACTCGAGCGCGGCGTGTGGGTCTATCCGGCCGGCGACGGAACCGCCCCCGACGCGCTTCTCATCGGGCCGCCGTTCACCATCACCGAGGAAGAGATGGACACCGTGGTCACCGTGGTCGGCGAGGCAATAACCGAGGTGTGCGGGGACTGACCTGTCGCCCACGAATCTCAGCGACGGCGCTTTCGGGCTATGGCCCGTTCGGCCTCTCGTTCGGCTTCCCGTTTCGCCAACTCCTGACGTTGGTCACGGAGTCGGCGTCCCCGGCCCAGCGCGATCTCCACTTTGGCCCGGCCCTTCGAGAAGTAGAGCCGTAGTGGCACCACTGTTAGCCCGTCGCGGTCCATTCGTCCGATAATCCGGCTGATCTCGGTCCGATGAAGCAGGAGTTTCTTCGGCCGGTCCGGGTCGTGGCCAGACGCCGGGCTTCCGGTCCCCGAATAGGGCGCCACGTGTAGGCCGACCAGCCAAAGTTCTCTCCCCTCGGACCGCACGAAGGACTCGGCGATCTGCACTTTCGACTCGCGTAGCGACTTCACCTCGCTGCCCCGGAGCACCAGTCCGGCCTCCCAGGTGTCCAGGAGGTCGAACTCGCGGCGGGCTCGACGGTTGGTGGCGACCACCCGGTCGCCGGAATCGGCCACGATCGGTGAGCGTATCGGCGCCTACCTTCCCGGTTAGCCTCCCCGCCGTGCCAGAATCCGCCGGAACCCTCACTCTGACCGACGAGGCCCGGCAGGCCATGGTCGACCACGCGCTCGCCGGACTGCCCAACGAGGCCTGTGGGTTGTTCTCCGGGACGGCCGGCGGAACGACGGTTGACGCCTTCCACCCGATGGCCAACGCCGCGGCCTCCCGGGAGATCTACCTGCTCGACGGCCAGGAGCAGCTCGAGGTGGAACGCGCCGTAGACGAGGCTGGTCGGGCGGTGCTTGGGGTGATGCACTCCCACACCTACACCGAGGCCTACCCGTCACCGACCGACGTCGACGACGCTTCCCGGTTCGACCCGCTCGGTACCTGGTTCTTCGTGATCGTGACTCTCAAGGATCCCGACCCCGCGGTGCGGGCCTACCGGATCCTCGACGGGGAGATCACCGAGGTCCGGGTGGCCACCCGACCCGGCTAGAATCCCGACTGAACTAGTCGTATTTGTGTTCGGCTCGACGCCGGACCGCTGGAGCCACCGTTATGGCAGTCCACTCCTCGGTGCTGGACCTGATCGGCGACACGCCGATCGTCGACGTCAGCGAGCTCACTCCCAACCGGCACGTCCGACTACTAGCCAAACTCGAAGGCCAGAACCCGGCCGGCTCCGTCAAGGACCGGATCGCCCGCTCCATGATCGAAGCGGCCGAAGCCGATGGCACACTCACCCCCGGTCGCACCATCGTCGAACCGTCCTCGGGAAACACCGGCATCGCCCTGGCCATGGTGGCCCGCATCCGCGGCTACCCCCTCAAGGTCGTCCTCCCCGGGAACGTGTCGGTGGAACGCCGCACCATGCTCGAGGTGTTCGGGGCCGAGATCATCCCATCCCCAGCCGAGGAGGGGTCCAACGGAGCGATCCGCCTGGCGCTCCGCCTGGCCGACGAGAACCCCGACTGGGTGCTCCTCTACCAGTACGCCAACGAAGCGAACCCGCGTGCCCACTACGAGACCACCGGTCCGGAGATCCTGAGGGACGTGCCCGACATCACCCACTTTGTGGCCGGACTGGGAACCAGCGGCACCCTCATGGGCGTCGGCACCTACCTCCGGGAGCACCGGCCCGACGTGTCGATCCTGGCCGTCGAACCCCCGGCCGGCGAGCTAGTGGAAGGCCTCCGCAACGTCGACGACGGCTACATCCCGCCGGTCTACGAGAAGTGGGGCGGTCCGGAGCTCCTCGACGGCCGGCGCATCGTGCGACCCCGGGAGTCCATCGAGTGCACCCGACGGCTGGCCGACGAGTGCGGAATCTTCGCTGGAATCTCGACCGGCGCGGCCCTGGCCGGAGCCCTCAGGGTCGCCGAGCGCCTCGACTCCGACGAGGAGGCGGTGATCGTGTTCATCGTCTGTGATGCCGGATGGAAGTACCTTTCCACTGGCGCCTGGACCGCCGACCTCGACGAGGCGGCGGCCAACGCCGAGAACATCATCTACTTCTAGGGCGCTCCGGCGCTCCGAGGGAGGCCCCGTGAGACCAGATGGACGCCGAAACGACGAGTTGCGGCCGCTGGCCTTTGAGCGCGACTTCACCGAGATGGCCCACGGCTCATGCCTGGTGTCGTTCGGACGGACCCGGGTGCTTTGCACCGCCTCAATCGAGGAGGAGGTCCCCCGTTGGCTACGCGGTTCCGACCGGGGCTGGGTGACAGCCGAGTACTCGATGCTCCCGGGATCGAGCCCCGAACGCATCCGCCGTCGCAACTCCGGTCGCGGCCAGGAGATCCAACGCCTCATCGGCCGATCACTGCGGGCCGTGGTCGACCTGAGCGCCGTCGCCGAACGCCAGGTCACCGTCGACTGCGACGTACTCCAGGCTGACGGAGGCACCCGTACCGCTTCGATCTGCGGAGGGTTCGTCGCCCTCCACGACGCTTTCACTCGCATGCTGGCTGCCGGGGACCTCAAGGAGCACCCGATCACCGACCGGTTGGCCGCCGTTTCGGTGGGCATCGTCGACGGGGAGGCCCGCCTGGACCTCCCCTACGAGGAGGACGCCATCGCCGAGGTGGACCTCAACGTGGTCATGACCGGTTCAGGCGACTACGTCGAGGTGCAGGGCACCGCGGAGGGTGAACCGTTCGCCCGGGACCGCTTGGACGTCCTCCTGGATCTCGCCGCTGAGGGCATTGCCACGATCGCCGCGACCCAGCGGGACTTGCTGGTCGCACCCCCCGCCCCCCGTCCCTGAACCGGTGGGACGGCCACGGCTGGTCCTGGCCAGCGCCAACCCAGACAAGGTCGCCGAGATCACCGAGGTGCTCGGTGGGCTGGTCGACCTGGATCCCCGGCCTGAGGGCCTACCGGACGTCCTCGAGGACGGCCACACCCTCGAAGCCAACGCCCGCCTGAAGGCCCTAGCGGTCTGTGAGGCGACCGGTCGGGCGGCCGTGGCCGATGACACCGGGCTGGAGGTTGACGCTCTCGACGGCGCTCCCGGTGTGCACTCCGCCCGCTTCGCCGGAGACGACGCCTCCTACACCGACAACCTCGACCGCCTCCTAACAGAACTCGACGGGATCCCTGATGGTCGCCGGACCGCCCGCTTCAAGACGGTGGCCCTAGTTCGCTACCCGGACGGTCGGGAGGTCATGGCCACCGGCACTGTCGAGGGGACTATCGCTGGCCGACCATCGGGAGTGGGCGGCTTCGGCTACGACCCGGTATTCGTGCCCGTGGAGGGTGACGGGCGGACCTTCGCCGAGATGGGGGACGAAAAGCACTCCCTGTCCCACCGCGGGCGGGCCTTCCGGACACTGGCCCGCCACCTGGCCGCCGGTTGACGGCCCGGCAGGGTCAGTTCACCGACAGCGGGGCCGGGGTCCAGCCCCGCTCCAGGAACCGGTCGAACTCAGCGTCGGTGACCGGCTCGGAGAAGTGGAACCCTTGGGCTAGGTCGCACTGCAGTCTTTGGAGACGGCGAAGCTGGGCCTCGGTCTCCACCCCCTCGGCCACTACCTGCAACCCGAGGCTGTGGGCCAGGGCGACGGTACCGGTCACGATGGCCGTGTCGTCGTCGTCGGAGTCGAGACCGGCCACGAACGACCGGTCGATCTTCAGGAAGTCGATGGGCAGCCGCTTCAGGTAAGCCAGGGACGAGAAGCCTGTGCCGAAATCGTCGAGGCCGATCTGCACCCCTAGGTCAGTAAGGTCGCCCAGCACCCGTTCCGTTACCGGGTTGGCGGCGATTAGGGCGCTTTCTGTGAACTCCAGGGCCACCTGGTCGGCCTCTAGTTCGTTGGCCACCAGGGCGTTCCGGACCACCTCGGGGAACGCCGGGTCGGCCAATTGTCGGGCCGACACGTTCACCGCCATGGTGAGCCGTCGTCCGCTGGTCGCTTCCCAGGCGGCTAGCCGTTCCAGGGACAGGTCCAGCACCCGACCGCCCAGTTCGGCGATCAGACCGCTGTCCTCGGCGATGTCGATGAACTGTGCCGGATGCAGCAGATCTCCGGCCTCACCCCGGATCCGGGCCAAGGCCTCAGCCCCGACGACCACCCCATCGGCGATCCGTACGACCGGCTGGAAGTGCACCTCGACCCGCCCGTCCTCCAGCGCTGCCCGGACCTCCTGCTCAACCGAATGCCTGCGTACCGCCTGAGCCCGTAGTCGGTCGTCGAACATCTCGGCCCGGTCCCGACCCCGCTCCTTCGCCCGGTACATAGCGGTGTCGGCGTCGCGCAACAGGTCGTCGGGAGATTCGTCTCCGAACGCCACGGCGATCCCCAGGCTGGTGGTCACCACTGTCGACTCGCTGCCCAGCTCTATCGGGCGGGCCACCGCGGCCCGAACCCTTTCTGCGGCCACCAGGGCATCGGTGGTCCGCACCATGTCGCCGATCACCACGACGAACTCGTCACCGCCCAGTCGGGCCACCATGTCACCGGGCCGGACCGTCTGCTCGAGACGACGAGCCACCTCGCGCAGCAGGTCGTCGCCGGCACCGTGGCCCAGCGAGTCGTTGACCACCTTGAAGCGGTCGAGGTCGAGGAACAGCACCCCGACCATCCGGTCTTGGCGCGACCACCGGTGCAGCGCGTCGGCCAGCCGTTCCAACAGGAGCGCCCGGTTGGGGAGGCCGGTCAACTCGTCGTGGAAGGCCCGCTCCTCCAACTGGGCTGCTACCTCCACACGCTCGGTCACGTCGCGGGCATTGACCACCACTCCGGACACGGCCGGGTTGGCCAGCAAGTTGGTGGCTACCACCTCCATGTGGCGCCATCCACCCTCAGCGTGGGCCACCCGGGCCTCCATAGCGGGCGACATTCCCGGGGCGGCCAGGACTTCGGCGGCATGGCCGGCTAGTCGGGTCAGGTCGTCGGGGTGCACCAGGTCGGCCACCGGGGTTCCTTCAAGGTCGGTGGCCTCTAGGCCCAGCACCCGGGCAACTGCCGGGCTGGCGTAGACGATCCCGCCGTCCTCGGCGACCACGCACACCAGGTCGGACGCGTGCTCGACCAGGGCGGCCAACCGGATTTCCGACGCTTCCACCCGCTGTTGCGCGGCGTGAAGATCTGACAGGTCACGGGCCACCAGCGAGACCGCCTCGATTACTCCCTCCTCGCTGCGGTGGGCGACTAAGAGCGTCGAGACTGGGAGGGACTCACCGTGGCTGGTGGCCAGCCGCAACTCCCCCCGCCAGGTACCCGTCGATCGCACCGCCGGTACCGCGGCGGTCGCGTACCGGGCCTGTGACCAGCCGTCCAGGTAGTTGAGCAACTGGCTGTCGGGAACCTTCGCATCGCCAAGGCAGTTAGCCATGGCGTCGTTTACCCACTGCAATGTCCGACCCTGCGGGTCGAGGATGGCCACCAGATGCGGGCTGGCCTCTTGCAGTGGGGTGAGCTCGCGGGCCCGTCGGGCCTCATCCATTTCGTCGGAGATGTCCGTCAGGTTCATCAG
>JAKUSA010000087.1 GCA_022449565.1 Acidimicrobiales bacterium
AGTTACCACGGCCGGTCCTTCTCGACGATCGCCATAACCGGCCATCGAGCCTGGTCGCCGACCAGTCTCAGCGGGCTCTCCGTCAACTATGTCCACGGCGGGTACCGGTTGCGTAGTCCGTTCCGCGAGCTTGACGACGACGCTTACACCACGGCGTGCGTCGACGACCTCACCCAGGTGTTTGACATGATGACCTCCGGTGAGGTGGCGGCCATGATTGCCGAACCCATCCAGGGGGTCGGAGGCTTCACCACCCCACCCGACGGCTTCTTCGGGGCCATTAAGAAGGAACTAGACAACCGGGGCGTCCTGTTCATCTCCGACGAGGTCCAGACCGGCTGGGGTCGCACCGGCGACCATTTCTGGGGCTACCAGGCCCACGGGATGGTCCCCGACATGCTGACCTTCGCCAAGGGTGTCGGGAACGGCCTGGCCCTCGGCGGGGTGGTGGCCCGGGCTGAGGTCATGGAGGCCATGGGCGCCAACTCAATTTCTACCTTCGGAGGCAACCCGCTGGCCTCCGCCGGTGCGCTGGCCACTATCCGCTACATGCTCGACCACGACACTCAGTCCAACGCCCGCGAAATGGGAGCCCGCCTGGCTTCCCGCCTGCGCCCGGCCGTCGAGGCCTCACCGGTAGTGGCCGAGCTGAGAGGCCGGGGTCTGATGTTGGCCATCGAGACGGTGCATCCCGACTCCATCGAGCCGCACCCCGACGCGGCAGTCCGGCTCATGGAGGTCACCCGGGCCGCCGGGCTGCTCATTGGCAAGGGTGGGCTCTATGGCAACGTCCTGCGCATCGCCCCGCCGATGACGGTCACCACCGACGAGGTCGACGAGGCGGCCGACATCCTGGTCGGAGCCATCTCCGGCCTGGATCAATGAGCTGACACGCCCACCGATGAGACCGACGACCTGAAGACTCGAGACCTAAGACAACGGGAGAAGCTATGACGACCCTCATCAAGAACGGAACTTTGGTCAGCGCCACCGGCCGCCATGACGTCGACGTGCTCGTCGACGGGGAGACGATTGCTGCCCTGCTCCAACCGGGCAGTGAACCCGCGGCCTCGGCCGCCTCTGGCGCCGAGACGGTCATTGACGCCGCCGGCCGCTATGTGGTGCCCGGCGGCATCGACTGCCACACCCACATGGAATTGCCCTTTGGCGGCACCTTCGCCTCCGACACTTTCGAAATCGGCACCCGGGCCGCGGCATGGGGTGGTACCACCACCATCATCGACTTCGCCGTGCAGCGCTACGGCGAGAACGTCCGTGAATGCCTCGACGCCTGGTTCGCCAAGGCCGAAGGTGAGTGCGCCATCGACTACGCCTTCCACATGATCCTCGGCGGAATCGACGACGCCGCCATCAAGGAGATGGACGCCCTGGTCGCCGAGGGAATCACCAGTTTCAAGTTGTTCATGGCCTACCCGGGGGTCTTCTACTCTGACGACGGGCAGATCCTCCGGGTCATGCAGAAGGCCGCCGAAAACGGGGCCATGATCTGCATGCACGCCGAGAACGGCATCGCCATCGACGTGCTCGCCGAACAGGCCGCGGCCCGCGGCCAGACCGATCCGATCTATCACGGCATCACCCGGCCCCCCCGGCTGGAGGGCGAGGCCACCAACCGGGCTATCCAACTGGCCCTGGTGGCCGGCGCGCCGGTCTACTTCGTGCACCTGTCGGCCAGCGAGGCCCTGGAGCGGGTCGCCTCGGCCCGCAATGAGGGCCACAACGTCTACGCCGAGACCTGCCCCCAGTACCTCTACCTGAACCTGGAAGACCACCTCGGTGCCCCGGGCTTCCAGGGGGCCGGCTACGTGTGCTCGCCGCCGCTCCGCACCAGGCACGACCACCATCACCAGGATCTTTGGCGGGGTCTGCGCACCAACGACCTGGCCGTGGTGTCCACCGACCACTGCCCGTTCTGCATGAAGGAGCAGAAGGAACTGGGCCTCGACGACTTCCGGGCCATCCCGAACGGGATCGGCGGCGTCGAGCACCGCATGGACCTCATCTACCAGGGGGTGGTCATGGGTGAGCTCACCCTGGAGCGCTGGGTTGAAACCTGCTCGACCACCCCGGCCCGGATGTTCGGGCTCTACCCAAAGAAGGGCGTGATTGCCCCGGGCGCCGACGCCGACATCGTCATCTACGACCCGGCCGGAAAGACGACCCTGTCGGTCGACACCCACCACATGAGCATGGACTACTCGGCCTACGAGGGCGTCGAGATCGACGGGCACGTCGACACGGTGCTCTCCCGGGGCAAGCTGCTCATCGCCGACGGGGACTACCACGGTTCCCGAGGCGACGGTCGGTACCTGACCCGCGGCCTGTCCTCCTACCTGGTCTGAGCGACCGGACGACCGCCCGACAAAAGGGGACCCGTGCACCAGATCCACCATCTAATCGACGGGGTGACCGCCGGATCCGCCTCGGGTCGCTCGGGGCCTGTGTTCGACCCTGCGACAGGAGAGCAGACCGCTCAGGTGGACTTCGCCTCCGTTGAGGAGGTCGACGCGGCGGTCGCCTCGGCCCGGGCAGCCTTCGAGGAGTGGGGGACGGTGTCCATAGCCCGGCGGGTCAAACTCCTCTACGGGTTCCGGAACCTGATTGTCGAACACACCGACGAGATAGCCCACCGGCTGACCGCTGAGCACGGCAAGGTGGCCGACGACGCCCGTGGTGAGGTGGCCCGGGGGATCGAGAACATCGAGTTCGCTTGCGGTTTCGCCGACTCCCTCAAGGGCACTTACAGCGAGCAGGCCTCCACCGGCGTCGACGTATACACGGTGCGCCAGCCCCTCGGGGTGTGCGCCGGGATCACCCCGTTCAACTTTCCGGCCATGGTGCCCCTATGGATGCTCCCCAACGCCGTGGCCTGTGGGAACACCTTCGTCCTCAAGCCCTCCGAGCGGGACCCCTCGGCCCCCCGGTTGATCGTAGAACTGGCCCAGGAGGCCGGTTTCCCACCGGGCGTGGTGAACCTGGTCAACGGCGACAAGGTCGCCGTCGACCGGCTCCTCGGACACCCTGACGTTGCGGCGCTCAGTTTCGTGGGATCCACCCCGATCGCCCGCTACGTCTACACGACGGGCACCGCCCAATCGAAGAGGGTCCAGGCCCTGGGCGGAGCTAAGAACCATATGGTCGTCCTGCCCGACGCGGACCTGAACCTGGCCGCCGATGCCGCCGTGTCGGCCGCCTACGGGTCAGCCGGAGAGCGCTGCATGGCTATTTCCGTGGTCGTAGCTGTCGGAGAGATCGCCGATCCACTGGTTGAGGCGATCAAGCTTCGGATGGAGAAGCTGGTCATCGGCCCCGGTAACGACCCGGCCTCCGAGATGGGCCCCCTGATCACCGCCGAACACCGTGATCGGGTCGCCGGTTACGTAGGGGCCGGTGCCGACGCGGGCGCCGAGGTGGTGGTGGACGGGCGGCTCCAGTCTTTCGACGGCGACGGCTTCTTTCTCGGCGTCTCGCTGTTGGACCGGGTCACCACCGACATGAGTGTCTACACAGACGAGATCTTCGGCCCGGTTCTGTCGGTAGTCCGGGTTGACGGTTACCACCAGGCGGTAGGCATGATTGCTGACAACCCCTACGGCAACGGCACGGCCATCTTCACCCGGGACGGCGGGGCGGCCCGCCAGTTCCAGGCTGACGCGGATGCCGGCATGGTCGGTATCAACGTGCCCATCCCGGTGCCGGTCGGCTACCACTCCTTCGGCGGCTGGGGCGACTCCCTCTTCGGTGACACCACCATGTACGGCCCGGAGGGGCTGCACTTCTACACCCGTCCGAAGGTGATCACCAGCCGTTGGCCCGACCCCTCGACCAGCACGGTCGACCTCGGGTTCCCCAGGAACGACTAACCGGGGCACGGAGGAGGGCCATGGACTTTGGGGTGGTGCTCCAGACCGACCCGCCTGCTACCCGGGTCGTCGAGTTGACCCGCCGGGCCGAGGAACTGGGTTTCACCCACTGCTACACGTTCGACAGCCACGTCCTGTGGCAGGAACCGTTCGTGATCTACGGCGCCATGCTGGCTGCCACCGAGACGATGACCATCGGCCCGATGGTCACCAACCCGGGTACACGGGACTGGACGGTCATAGCCTCGCTGTTCGCCACGCTCAACGACATGTACGGGGAGCGCACGGTATGCGGTATCGGGCGCGGCGACTCGGCAATGCGGGTCATTGGCCACCCACCCTGCAACCTGGCCACTCTCGAAGAGTCCATCGGGGTGATCAAGGGTCTGGCCGAGGGCCGGGAGGTCGACTACAACGGCACCCGCCAGTCGCTGCCCTGGCGAACCGGCGGGACCCTGCCCGTCTGGATGGCCGCCTATGGCCCCAAGGCCTTGGCGCTCTGCGGCCGGGTTGCTGACGGCTACATCTTGCAACTAGCCGACCCGCAGATCGCCGAATGGACCATCGGCGCGGTGCGTCGAGCTGCCGCCGAAGCTGGTCGCGACCCCGACGGGTTGACCATCTGCGTCGTGGCACCCGCTTATGTAGGCGACAACCTGGCCCACCAGCGCGACCAGGTGCGGTGGTTCGGCGGGATGGTCGGCAACCACGTGGCCGACCTGGTCGGCCGATACGGGGCCGACGGGAGCGCGGTACCTCAGGCGCTTACCGACTACATCGAAGCCCGTGGAGGCTACGACTATGCGGAGCACGGTCGGGCTGGCAACGTTCACACCGATTTCGTGCCCGACGAGGTCATCGACCGGTTCTGCATCCTTGGCGACGAGGCAGCCCACATTGCCCGTCTGGAGGAACTCCGCGAGCTCGGTGTCGACCAGTTCGCCATCTACCTCATGCACGACCAGCAGGACGAGACTCTCGACGCCTATGGCCAGGGGGTCATTCCGGCGCTGTCGTGAACGATCTCTGTCAATAACCGGTCGGTGGAGGCCCGGCTGCTAGGGGAGAAGGATGGCCAACAAGCGGATGCTGAGAACAGCGGTGACCATGGCCGTCGCCGTGGTGGTCCTGGTCGCGCTCTGGGAGGGCTACAAGTGGGTGGGCGATCAGACCGGCGGCACTTGGCCGGGCACCACCGTTGACCTCCCTGTCACTTCCAATGACATCACCATGCCCCACGTGGGCGACATCGCCGGCGAACTGTTCGACGACATCCGGGCCGGCCGCCAGACCATGCCCATGACGCTCTACCTGGCCAAGAAGGCGGCCGTCACCTTCCTGGAGGCGACCATCGGCTTCACCCTGGGGGTGGTCGTCGGCATGGGACTAGCCGTCCTCATGCTCCGCTGGCGGTTCGCCGAGCGGGGTCTACTCCCGTGGATCAACGTGTCCCAGACGGTGCCGCTGATCGCGCTGGCCCCCATTGTGGTCACCTGGGCCCGCCTGCAGGGCTACCCGGACATGTTCGGGATTGCCCTCATCAGCACCTACCTCACGTTCTTCCCTGTGGCGGTTAGCGGCTTGAGGGGCCTCCAGTCGCCCGACGTCGACCATGTCGAACTGATGCGCTCCTACGCCGCTCCGTGGTGGGCCACCCTGGTCAAGCTCCGGCTGCCGGCCGCTCGGGCGTACCTATTCCCGGCGTTCAAGCTGGCCGCCACCCTCAGCGTGGTAGGGGCGATCGTCGGCGAGATCTCCATTGGGACCAAGACCGGCCTGGGCCGGGCCATCCTCGACTTCGCCCAACGCTACGCGGTGTGGCCCGAGCGCCTCTACGCCTCGGTGATCGCCGCCTCAGCCCTCGGGCTGTTCGTCTTCGGACTGGTCAATGGGGCCGAATGGCTGGTGATGCGACGGAGTCGCCAGGTGGCGGGATGAACGCGACATCGGACATCGCGGTTGTCGTCGACGGGGTCCACAAGGTCTTCGGTGGCGGGGGCGCCGACGATGTCACGGCCCTGGCGGGAATCGACCTGGCTGTTGCCCCCGGCGAGTTTGTCTCGCTGATCGGACCCTCCGGTTGCGGCAAGTCGACCTTGCTTCGGCTCATCGGCGACCTCCTAGAGCCGACCGCCGGCACTGTCACCGTGTTCGCCAAACCGGCCCACCAGGCCCGTCTCGACCAGGACTATGGCATGGTCTTCCAGCACCCCGGCCTGTTCGACTGGCGGAGTGTGGCCGCCAACATCGAACTGCCCTTGGAGTTGCACGACTGGTCTAAGGCCGACCGGTCGGCCCGCTCCGCGGCCATGCTGGAGTTGGTACGCCTTGAGGAGTTTGGCGGTCACTACCCCCGGCAACTCTCGGGCGGCATGCAACAGCGGGTGTCGATCGCCCGGGCCCTGTCCTTCGAGCCGCGCCTCCTACTGATGGACGAGCCGTTCGGGGCCCTCGACGAGATGACACGCGAGCACATGCAGGGCGAGTTGCTCCGTATCTGGCGGGAGACCGAGACCACAGTGGTTTTTGTCACCCACTCGATTCCCGAAGCGACCTTCCTGTCCAACAGAGTGGTGGTGCTCTCACCCCGCCCGGGACGCATCAGCTCGGTGGTCGAGGTGGACCTAGGCGACCGAACCGACGACACCCGCGAGGATCCGGAGTTTTTCCGGGTAGCTACCGAGGTGCGGGAGGCCTTACGGGCCGTGGAGGCTGGGGAGTGAGGCTGTCTCGGCTCTGGGCAGCAGCGCCGCCCCTGGTGGTCGGCGTGGCCGGACTGGTTCTCTGGGAGGGAGCGGTGGCCGGGTTCGGGATCCAGGAGTTCCTGCTGCCCCGACCCAGCTCGATTCTCGCCCGCCTGGGCGAGGAGTGGGGCGAGATCCGCCACGCCACTTGGGAGACCGGCCGGATCGCCGTGAGTGGCCTGCTGGCTGGGATCCTGCTCGGAGTGCTGCTGGCCGTGTTCACCACCCGGTTCCGGGTGGTCCACGAGGGGTTGACCCCGCTGGCCGTGGCTGTCAACGCCACCCCAATCGTGGCCCTCGCCCCTATCTTCAACGCCTGGTTCGGGATCACCGGGTCGCTTAGCAACCAGGCAGTGGTGGTGGCCGTCGTGTTCTTCCCGGTGTTCATCAACACAGCCCGTGGTCTCACCGACGTTCACCCCCACGAGATCGAACTAATGCGCTCCTACGCGGCCAGCGACTGGACCATCCTGCGCGAGGTCCGAATCCCCAACGCACTTCCGTTCTTCGCCAACGCCCTGCGCCTTGCCGCACCGCTATCGGTCATCGCGGCGATCGTGGCCGAGTACTTCGGCGGTCCCCAGGACCGGATTGGGAACGTCATCACCTCCAACGCCGGATTCGCAAAATACGACGT
>JAKUSA010000088.1 GCA_022449565.1 Acidimicrobiales bacterium
AGCCGTTCCACCTCGTCGGCGTCACGCTGGGCCACCCAGGCGGCCACAATGGCGTTGATCTCGCCGTTGTTGGCAGCTCGAGCAGCCGGGTTGGCGAAGCGCTCGTCGTCGACAAGGTCGGGGCGATCCATGGCCTGACAGAGGCGGGTGAAGTTGACCTGCGCGGCGCCCACAATGCACACGTAGCGTCCGTCGCGGCTGGGGTAGTTGTCGAGTGGCGCGGCATAGTCGAGGCGGTTACCCCGGCGTGATCGGACGGTCCCGAGGCGGTCGTAGGCGGCGATGGTCCACTCGAGGATTCGCAGGGCCGACCCGTAGAGGTAAGCATCGATTACTCCGCCTTGTCCGGTTCCTTTAGCGTCGCGTTCGTAGAGAAGCCCCATGGCCGCCTGGGCGGCGAACAGGGCGGTGAGGTAATCGGTGACCGTCACGCCCGGGCGGACCGGTGGACGACCTTCCTCACCGGTGAGGTGGAGCAGTCCACCGTAGGCCACCCCGTTTCGGTCTAGTCCGGGGCGCCCAGACTTCGGCCCGTCCTGACCGAAGACGCTGATACGTACCGTGACGAGGCGCTCGTCAAGCCGGCTCGGGTCAATGTTCCAGCGCTCCAGAGTCCCTGGGCGGAAGTTCTCGCACAGGACGTCCGACCGGGCGGCCAGATCGCGGAACACCCTTTGGCCCTCCGGATGGGAGAGGTCCAGAGTCACCGACTTGCGACCTCGACCCTCGACGGCCCAGTAAAGCGAATGAGGACCGTCGGGCCCGTCGACGAAAGGTCCTAGGTCCCGCAGCGGGTCGCCCTGGCCGGGTTTTTCGATCTTGATCACCTCGGCCCCCTGCTCGCCCAACAGGCCGGCGCAGAATGGAGCTGCGACCCGCGTGCCGAGGTCCAGGACCCGCAGACCCTCCAGTGGGCGACGGGTCATGCCGACTTCGGGTCGGGTTCGGGGTCGCGGTGTTCGGCAAACACTTCGGCCATTGAGGTCTTCTTCTGACGGGTCTCCAGGGCGTCGAGCGCTGTAGCTGTGCCGTGCATCCAGTGGTGGGCCTGGAAGTGGTAGTCGTAAGCGTTGCGCTGGCCTTGGAGGTCGAGGGTCTTGTTGATCGACCGTTTGACGACCTGGGCGGTTGCTGGCGGAACCTTGGCGATCGTCTCGGCCATCTCGCGCACCGCCTCTTCCAGGTCGTCTCGGGGGACCACCCGATTGACCATTCCAAGGCGTTCGGCCTCGATGGCGGTCAGGACCGACGCGGTGAGAAGGAACTCCTTGGCCTTGCGGGCCGGCATCTCCCATGGTTCCACCAGGAGTTCCACCGCGGCTCCCGTCATGCGGAGCACCGGATTCTGGAAGGACGCGTCGTCGCTGGCCACTATCAGGTCGCACATGCAGGCCAGCATCACGCCGGCGGCGATGCATTTGCCCTGCACTGCGGCGATGGTGGGCTTCCGGAAGTCGCGGATGCGTAGGCAGCGGTCGAAATACATGACCTTCTCGTGGTGGTACTTGCCTTCCGGGGTTTCGCGCATGAGCCGCCACTCGTCGGGCTCGGTGTCGCCAACTAGTGCCTTGAGGTCGTGACCCGAGCTGAAGTGCCGACCCCTTCCGGCCAGGACGACCACCCTCACCTGGTCGTCGGCGTCGGCTAGGTCGAAGGCTGCGTCGACCTCGTCGATGAGTTGGGTGTTTTGGGCGTTGGCCATCTCGGGTCGGTCAAGGGTGATGGTGGCCACCGGACCTGTCACCTCGTAGATGATCGCTTCGAACTTCGGTGGGCTGTTGTTGGCCATGGTCGCCTCCTCTCAGCCCCGTCGTTCCCGTGGAAGACCGAGCGTGCGTTCCCCGATGATGGTCCGTTGTATTTCACTTGTACCAGCGAAGATCGATGCCGCTCGATAGTAGAGCCAGGACCGCTGCCAGCGACCATCACCCGGGTTGCCGGTCGCGCCCTTCCAAAGGGGAGCCACGTCGGCCAAGACCCGCATCGCCGTAGCGTGGAAGCGCTGGCTCATCTCACTCCAGTAGAGCTTGGCCGTGGTCGTCTCACCACCGGGCGCACTGCCCGATTGGAGACGCGACAAGGCCCGCCAGTTCTGGAGTTGGAAAATTCGAAGCTCCACAAAGGCCTGGGCAAGGCGGGACGCGGTACGCGGATCGCTGCCGATCCCGGTCCGCTCGGCCAGGCGGACCAGTTCGTCGAGCAGCTGCGAGTGGATGACCAGTTGTCGTGGGTTGGTGCCTCGTTCGTGGGCCAAGGTCGACTGCGAAACCGACCATCCTGCGTTCTCCTCGCCTACCAGTTGGTCGTCGGCAACGAACACTTCGTGGAAGAACACCTCGTTGAATTCAAAGTCGTCGGTTATCTGGCGGAGTGGCCGGACTTCGATCCCGGGCGAGTTCATGTCGACCATGAAGACGGAGATGCCCTCCCTTTTCGGCAACCGGGGTTCAGTCCGGGCCAGACACAACCCCCAGTCGGCGAACTGCGCGTAGGAGGTCCAAACCTTCTGGCCGGTGAGTGCCCAACCTCCGTCGACCCTGGTCGCCCTGGTCGCCACGGAGGCCAGGTCGCTGCCGGCATTCGGCTCGCTGAACAGCTGGCAGAAGAGCCGGTGGGCCGGGAGGATGTCTGGCAGCCATCGGGCCTTCTGGTCCTCTGTCCCGTGGGCGAGGAGGGTGGGCCCGACCAGGTTGACTCCGATCCTGCCTACCAGTTCAGGTGCCCGTGCCCGAGCCAGTTCTTCCTGCACGATGAAGTGGTGGAGTGGTTCGAGGCCCCGGCCCCCGTACTCGGGTGGCCACGAAACGCCGACCATTCCGGCGCCGGCCAGTTTCTCCTGCCAATCCCTCAGGAACGCCACCTCTTCGCCAAGGTCGTCGAACATGGGTGGGAAACCAACCCCGTAGTCCCAGGGCAGTTCGCGTTCGAGCCAACTTCGGCATTCCGCCCGAAACTCCTTCTGGCTCGTAGTTGGAGCGAGGTCCATCAGGTCAGGTCTACCAGTTCCGATCCGGGCGACGCGACGGGTCGAGGTGGGCGGCACCTGCCCTACGATGCGCGGCGACCATGGACTTCGATCTCTCTTCCGACCAAGTTGCCCTACGTGACGCAGCGTCTGGGTTTCTTGACGACCGGTGCGCCAGCAGACACGTCCGGTCGGCGGCCGACCACGGCGGGTTCGATCCCTCCCTGTGGACCTTGATGGTGGACCAGGGGTGGATCGGGATTACCACCTCTGAGTCGGCGGGCGGCTTGGGTATGGGAAGCGTCGAGGCCGCGGTGCTTCTCGAACAACTCGGACGGCACTTGGCCCCTGTGCCGTTGAACCAGCATTTGAACGCCCTCCACGTCCTGGCCGACACACCCTGGTCTGAGGGCCTGCTCGAGGGATCACTGATCGCAACGGTGGCTCGGCGGTCGGTGGTACGAAACGGCGATGGCTCGGTTACCGGTTGTCCCGAACCAGTGATCTACGGCGCATCGGCCGACCTCCTCGTGGTACAGGCCGGCGACGAGTTGGTCGCCGTGGACCTAACCGCTATCGACCGGAAACCCGAACCGGCCATGGACCGGACCCGCCAACTGGCCTGGGTCGGGATGGACGAGGCCCCGGCGGTCACCGTGGGCGACGCCTCGGCGGTGGCCGCCCACCTTGATCGCGGCGCTGTGTTCCACTCGGTGGAACTCCTGGGTGCCGCCGGGGCGGTCATGGACATTGCGGTGGACTATGCCGGTCAGCGGGAACAGTTCGGGCAGCCGATTGGCGCCTTCCAGGCAGTCAAGCATCGCTGTGCGGACATGCTTGTCGACGTGGAAGGGATGCGTTCCACCGCCTACCACGCCGCGTGGTCGATCGGCGCCGGCGACCCGGACGCCTCGGTCGCTGCCGCGGTGGCCAAGATTTGGTGCAGCGATGCTGGCCTCCGGGTTGCCGAGTCGGCCCTCCAGGTCCACGGGGGTATCGGCTTTACCTGGGAGTCGGACGTCCACTTGTACTTGAAGAGGATCCAACTCGACCAGGTGTCCTTCGGCGATGCCGAGCACCACCGGACACGCCTCGGGGAGACTCTCCGCCAGCGAGTCGGCGACGGTACACCCATCCTCTGATCCGTTTTCGGGGCCGACTGTCGCCTCGGCCTTTGGCCCCGCTCCGCTCAGGGGCGAACCAGGACCTTCCCGGCTACCTCACCGGAGCGGAGGCGCACCATGGTGTCGAAGAGGGCGTCCAGGCCAACCGACCCGGGCTCGATCAGGTCGTCGAGAGGCAGCAGGCCGGAGGAGATGAGCTCCAGGGCCGACGCGAACCCGATGGCGCCATAGGTGTAGGCCCCGGTCACTACCAGTTCGTTGAGGATGATCCGGTTGCTGTCCAGCCGGGGGAAATCCATCCCGGTACCCACCAGGACCATCCGTCCGCAGGCCACCAACTGGGCGAGTCCAGATTCGGCCGCCGCCCGAACCCCAGAGGTTTCGATTACCGCATTGACCGGCTCGTCGACCGCTATGCCCGGATGCCATGGGGTCTTCAGGTCCGAGGGCTCGAGCACTGTCGCCCCCAGCCGGACAGCTAGGTCGCGTCGGAGAGGCGAGGGCTCGATAACCACCACGTCGTCGTGCCCTTGGGCTATCAGTGCGGCCACCACGGCCGCTCCGATGGGGCCACATCCTGAAACCATGACCCGATGTCCCGGATCGACGCCGGCAAGCTCCAGTGCGTGAAGGGCTACGGCCAGTGGCTCGGCATAGGCGGCCGCGCGGGCCTCCACCCCGGGGGGAACTGTTACCGCCTGGTTACTGTCGACGACCACATAGTCGGCGAACGCACCGTGGGACTGTTCCACCCCAGCGGTGGGCCGGTCCTCGCAGAGGTTGGGTCGCCCGGCCAGGCAAGCCTCGCACCGGCCGCATGTGCTCCCCGGATGGCCGACTACCAGGGTGCCTACCTCCAAGGGGACACCGGAGCCCACCTCGACGACTCGACCTGACCATTCGTGGCCTCCGATGCTGCCCGACACTCCCCATCCGTCGAGAACGTCGTGGAGGTCGGTCCCACAAACCCCGCAGTACTCGACGGCCACCCGCACCTCGGACGGCCCGACCGGGGGCACGGCTATCTCCACCACCTCGAGGTCCCCTTTCCCCCGGTAGATGGCGGCCCGCATGGTCCCGCCGGTCACTGGGGGGTCTCCAGACGGGACCGAAGCTCGGATCTGTCGAACTTTCCCGAGGCCAGAAGCGGGAGCCTCTCGACCACCTCCAGGTGTTCCGGAGTCAGGAACGGGGCCAGTCCCCGGGTGGCGAACCACGACTGGCAGACCTCGAGGTCGAATCCGTCGGATGCCACCACGAACGCTGCCACTTTTTCCCCGAGGTGCTCGTCCGGCGCGCCGATCACAACGGCCTGGTCAACCGACTGGTGGGCTTCGAGGTGCATCTCTACCTCCCGGGCCGAGATGTTCTCACCGGCCCGGATTATCCGGTCGTCCGTCCGACCGGTGATGGTCAACCATTTCCCGTCTAGTTGACCCAGGTCGCCGGTCCGGAACCACCCGTCGACGAACACGCCTTCACCCTGTGCCGGTTCTAGGTAGCCGCGGGCAACCTCAGGGCCGCGTACCCATACCTCGCCGTGGCCATCGACCCGGATCTGGGTTTCATCGAAGGGCCGTCCGTCGGTATAGGCCATCCGTTCGGGAGGATCGTCGAACCGGCTGGTGGCAACTGTCGGGGCCTCGGTTGACCCGTAGGACCGCTTGACGACCGCCCCCAATTCGTTCCGGGCCCGCTCCACGAAAGCCGGTGTCACGTCCGCCCCACCGCAGGACAACATTCGAAGCGACCTGGTGCGTTCCGGGGAGAAGGCGGGGTCGTCCATCAGAGCCAGGAAGAAGGTGGGCGGGCCCACCATGTAGGTGACTGCCTCGGCTTCGATGAGCCCCAGTGCGTCAGCCGGATCCCAGCGGGGCATCAGCACTGTCCGCATGCCGGCCACCCCCGGCACCAGGATCCCGTGGAGTAGGCCTGAGACGTGGGCCAACGGGGCCGGCATGAGGATCACATCCTCCGGGCCCAGGCTGTGGACTTCGAGCAGTTGGCGAACCTTGTAGAGGAGGCCCCCGTGGGTGTGGACCACGCCCTTTGGGACACCGGAGGATCCCGAGGTGAACATCACTAGAGCGTCATCGGAGGGCGCCACGAAAACCGGTGGGACTTCTCCGCTACCACGAAGCGATCTGGCGTCCAGGACGCCGGGTAGCTCAGCCGCCGGGCTGCCTGGACCGGCCACCTGGACAACCGGGTTCAACACTTCGAAGGCGGCCACCAACTGGGCCGGACCGGCCCGCGGGTGGAGGGCGGCAGCCACCGCGCCGAGTCGCCAGCAGGCCCGGTAGAGGACCACGGCATCAACGCTGACTGGTAACTGGAAGGCCACGCGGTCGCCGCGCCCCACCGACCGTTCAGCCAGTGCCGCAGCCACCGAAGAGGTGGTCGCCTCGAGTTCCGAGGTCGATAACCGGTCGCCACCCACCACGACCAGGTCGTCCCGGGTTGGTGCCCCATCCAGGGCCTCGGTGAGGTTCACCTGTCCCAAGGGCGGGACGGTCGTCGAACCGGTCTCACCCGTCGATGCCCACTGGGGTGTCGCCGCTGAAGACGATCTCCCTGGAGGCGAAGCACCAGCCGTCCGGGGTGCGACGCATCGCGTCGAGGTAGCGGCCCGTCGACAGGATGGTGTTGGCCCGGGAAATGAACGTGTAGTCGGTGGCCACCCGCGCTGTGTCGTCATCGACTTCGATGACGGGCTCACTCAGCATGTGCCGGCCTCGGTCACCCTCTTGTTGGGTGGGCTCGATGAAACTCCGGACCTCATCCCGGCCGCGGAGGCGGTTGCCCATGACGACGAACACTATGTCCTCGTCGAAAAGGGCAATCCACTCGTCGAATCGACCGTCGTCGAGGAGGTGGCAGTAGTCGGCCAACAGTCTGCGGATCGCTGACTCGTCATCGCTCATCCTCGGTGCCCTCCTGGCCGACATGATCCTCCAGGACCGGGGTCGCCAGCCAACCGGCACGGACCGACCTCACGTGCTACGACAGGATCATGGATCTCACCTTCACGGCCTCTGAGGAGGCGTTCGCCGCCGAGGTCCGGAGTTGGTTGGCCGAGCACGTGGAGCACCCCGGGCCGTTCGGCTCGGTCGACGACGAGGTCGATTGGGGCCGGTCCTGGCAGGCC
>JAKUSA010000089.1 GCA_022449565.1 Acidimicrobiales bacterium
CTGGGCCCCCGACGGCCCGGTACCGATGATCGGCTGATCCGACCGTCGTAGGCTCCGGCCGTGGAGTTGACCGAGGTGATGCGGACTGCCTTCGCTTGCCGAGAATTTACGGACGATCCGGTTTCGGATGACGTGCTCTACCGGGTCCTCGATACGGCCCGATTTGCCCCCTCAGGTGGAAACCGGCAGGGCGCCCACGTGGTCGTGGTACGCGACCCAGCGGTTCGGCGACGGCTCGGCGAACTGTGCCAGCCGACAGTGGCCGTCTACGCCGCGCAGCGGGCAGCCGGCGAGGTGCCGTTCAACACCGTCGTGCCCACTGGAGTGGATGTCGAAACGGCCCGCGCCACCGGGAGCGGCTTCTGGCCGTTGTTTGAACGACTCGATGAAGTGCCGGTGGTCCTGGTCATCACCGTCGACCTGGCTGAGGTGGCGTCAATGGACAAGGACCTCGACCGGGTCGGCCTCGTCACCGGGGGTTCGGTCTACCCGCTGGCCTGGAACATAATCCTGGCCGCCCGGAACGAGGGGCTGGGCGGAGTCCTCACCACCCTCGTGGTGCCCGAAGAGGCCATGGTGCGCGAACTGCTCGGCCTCCCTGAGACCCACGCGGTGGCCGCGCTGATCCCACTGGGCCATCCAGCGCATCAACTCACCCGACTCCGGCGGCATGCCGTAGAGGACTTCACCACCGTTGACCGCTACGACGGTGAGCCGCTGACCGAAGGTGCCGCCTGACCGGGGTACGACCGGCGGGATCTCTGACCTGGCCGGGTCAGCCCCCCGGCGGGCGGTAGGTTGCGCCCTTGACCTTCTCGGTTGCCTCGTCGATCTCGGCCGGGGTCAGTAGCGGGGTCATGCGACCCTTGACCATCCCGCTGGCCGCTACGGCCAGGCTCATCGCCGCGGCATCGGCGTTAGACGGGAGATCCACCAGGAGCAGGGCGTCGTCTCTGCCGAACTGGAAGTAGAAGGCCTCAACCGAGCCGCCCAGCGACTCGACAGCCGCGGTAGCGGCGGCGACCCGACCCGAGCCTCCCTCCTCGACCAACCCCTCGACGCCTTGGCTGGAGTAACTCCCCTGGAACAGGTACTTGGCCATTTCGGTTCCTCCCTTATGGTTATCGAACTCGGCCTCTCGTGGCTGCGGTCGGTATACCACCTTGGTCCGGATCGCGCCTTCGGAGGGTGGGGTCTACCCTTGATCTCGTGGCCGCCGGAGAACTTGACCTCGGTATCACCATCCACCTCACCGACCGGTGCGTCGACGTGCGGGACCTGGCCTCCGAAGCGGAGGCTCGGGGCTTCTCCTCGCTTTACGTCCCCGAGCACACCCACATCCCGTCCAACCAGGCCACTCCGGTGCCGATGGGCGGAGACCTCCCCGTCGACGTTTACCCGCGCTCCCTGGACCCTATGGCCGCCTTGGCGGCCGCCGCGGCGGTCACCTCGACCATCCGGGTCGGTACCGGTGTCTCGCTCGTCGCCCAGCACCATCCGATCACCCTGGCCAAGGCGGCGGCCACCATCGACCTTCTCTCTGGCGGGCGGTTCGTCATGGGCGTGGGCTATGGATGGAACCGGGAAGAGATGGCCCACCACGGGGTGGACTACGCCACCCGGCGTGCCCGGGTGCGCGAGACGATGCTTGCGGTGCGACAACTCTGGACCGTCGAAGAGGCCGAGTTTCACGGAGAGTACGTCGACTTCGGTCCCAGCTGGTCGTGGCCCAAGCCACTCCAGCAGCCCGGCCCGCCCGTCCTCATCGGAGGCTCGCCCGGGCCCACCCTGATCGGGCACGTGGCCGAGTACGCGGACGGGTGGATGCCCATCGGTGGTGCCGGGGTCAGGGCCGCCCTCGCTGACCTGCGGGCCGCCTGCCAGGACCGGGGCCGCGATCCGGCCGAGGTCACGGTCATCCCGTTCGGCACCGTGCCCGACGAGGGGAAGCTCGACTACTACGCGGGCCTTGGGATCGGTGAGGTGGTCCTACGGGTTCCCTCGGCACCCCGTGACGAGGTCCTGGGGGTCCTCGACGACTACGCACGGTTCGTGGGCTGACCCGCTTGTCGGGCTCCGCGGGCCGCTGGCTACGGTGGGCGGCGACCGGCACGGCAAGGGAGACGGCATGGCACACGACCTGGTGATCCGCGGCGGAACAGTGGTCGACGGCACTGGGGCGCCCGGGTGGACCGGCGATGTGGCCGTGGATGGCGACCGGATCGTCGAGGTCGGCCGGGTTGACGGGCCGGGCCGGCGGGAGATCGACGCCGACGGGCAGGTCGTCACCCCGGGTTTCGTGGACATCCACACCCACCTGGACGCCCAACTGGCCTGGGATCCGATCGCCAGTTCGTCGTGCTGGCACGGCGTGACCTCGGTTGTGCTCGGCAACTGCGGGGTGACCTTCGCCCCGGTGGCCGAGGGCGGGGCGGAGTTCCTGGCCGAGATGATGGAATCGGTGGAGGACATCCCCGCTCGGAGCATCCTCGACGGCTTGTCGTGGAACTGGTCTACCTACGGGGAGTATCTCGATGAGGTGGAGACCCTCCCCAAGGGGGTCAACGTGGGTGGCATGGTCGGCCACTGTGCGGTACGGGTGGCCGCCATGGGGGAACGCTCGCTCGACGAGGAACCGGCCGGCCCCGAGGACATCGCAGCCATGGTTCCCATGGTCGAAGAGGCCATGGCCGCCGGCGCCCTGGGGTTCTCCACGTCAAGGACCTTCCTGCACCGGGTGCCCGACGGCCGCTATGTGCCCGGTACCCACGCCACCGCCGACGAACTGCTCGCCTTCGCCGGGGTGCTGGCCGACCACCAGGGAGCGGTGTTCGAGTCGGCGGCCAAGCTGGGTGGCCGAAACGACCCGGAGGGCAGGTTCACCCGTGAGGAGATCGGAATGTACGGCGACATCAGCCGGCTGGCCGGCTGCCCGGTCACGTTCGGACTCACCCAGGTCGACATCGTCCCCGACATGCACCTTCGGGTTCTCGACTTCGTTGAGGAGGAGAACGCCGACGGAGCCACCATCCGTCCCCAGACCACATCCCGCCACATCGGAATCCTGTTCGGCCTCACCGCCCGCACCCCCTTCGACCGGGCCGACGGCTGGGACGAACTGCGGAGCCTGCCGTTGGCCGAGAAAGTGGCCCGGCTCACCGACCCGACCACCCGGGCTCCGCTGGTCGCTGCAGCCGCCCAACGGGTCGAGGGTCTCCCCATGGACTGGGGGAAGTTTTTCGCCCTGCCCGACGACCCGGTGCGCCACGACCTGGCCGACGACGAGAGTGTTGCCGCGGTGGCCGCCCGCCGGGGCGTCCCAATCGCCGAGGCGTGGATCGACCAGGCCCTTGAACTCGACGGGCGGCGCATGTTCGTCCTGCCGTTCTTGAACCAGAAGATGGAGGAGGCGGCCGACATGTTGAGGCGGCCCTACGTGGTCCTTGGCCTGGCCGATGCCGGAGCCCACTCCAAGCAGATCATGGACGCCAGCCAGCCCACCTTCTTCCTGACCCACTGGGTGCGGGACCGCGGTGAGTTCTCCATAGAGGAAGCAGTGCGGCTCATGACCTCCGACACCGCCGACCTGTTCAGCATTCCCGACCGGGGGAGGCTGGCCCCCGGTTCCTTTGCCGATGTGAACGTCATCGACATGGAAGGGCTCCGGCTCGGCTACCCGGAAATGGCCCACGACTTCCCCGGTGGGGCCGGGCGGTTCGTGCAACGGGCTGATGGCTATACGGCCACGGTCGTCAACGGCGAGGTGTTCATGGAGGACGGGGAACACTCAGGGGCCTTGGCCGGCCGGATGCTGCGCCGCTGACTCCTAGGGGTTGGCGACTGCCTCACCGCCCACCAGCACCGGGAACTGCCGGTCGGGGTTGTTCTGGCGGTCCCGTGACCTGGGCGGGCCGTCGGCTGGGTCGCCCCGGAGCATCTCCGCTCCCTCGGGGGCGTATTGGAGAATGTAGGTGCGTCGCACAGCGTCGGTGACGTTAGGCCCGGTTCGGTGCGGCGTAAGCGACGAGAACACCACCACGCTGCCCGCCCGGGCCTCCACCGGTACCGCCCCCTCGGAGTCGTCCAGGCAGCGGTATCCGAGCGGTTCGTCGAAGGTGTGGTGCAAGGTGCCGCCGAGGTGCAGGCCGGGCATCACCCACGGGCAGCCGTTCTCCAGGGTGGCATCGGTGAGCGGCACCCAGCAGGTCAGGTACTGCTGGGGTTCCACGTAGGTGTAGCCGTTGTCCTGGTGCCACGGGAACTCCCTGGGTTTTTCTGGCTTCTTGTAGACCAGTTGGTCCCAGTAGAGGCGAACGTCGTCGCCAACCAGGTCGTGGCACAACCCGGTGAACACCGGGTGGGCGGCGAACCGGCGGGCTGCCTCGGCGACAAGCACCGCGTGAGGGGCGAACACAATGGCTCCCGTCTCGGAAATGGAGAGTCGGCCCTCGGGCCGGGAGCGGAGAAAGGTGTCGGCACCGGCTTCGATCCCGTCGAGTGCCGCGGTGACTTCTTCCAACTCACCGGGTCTGAAGGCGTCCTCGACGAGGACGAATCCCTGTTCATGGAACTGGTCGGCCTGGTCGCCGTCGACCACCCGGTAGGAGCGGTCGGCCGGGCGCTGCCAGGCGAACCCGGTGTTCCACGGGTGGGGCTCCACGGCGTCAAGCCCCCGGGGTCAGTTGTTGGCCGGTGCCGAAGGTAGGGGGTCGTAGTAGGGCGACTGCTCGGCCTCAGGTGGTTCTTCGTACATGGCGATGGCGCCGTCCATGGTGAACACCTTCGGGTCGGTGTCGGGTTGTTCGCCCCACAGGTAGCGCACCCCGCCGTCGACGAACATGTACATGCCCGGTCCCTCACGGTCCAGTTCGTCCCGTCCGACCTGACTGGGGTTCCACCACACCTCGGTGATGTCATCCACCCCGAAATGATCGGGTTCCATGTCCTCCGGCCAGCGCCCCTCAGTTCCCCACGACAGTGATGGCTGGGTGATGGCCCTAGCGGTAGGTTCGGCCGCGAGCATGGCTCGGGCGAAGTTCTCGACGGTGAGGTCTGGTCCGGCGGCGGCGAGGAAGGAGTAGAAGGTGGCCGGGAACGGGTCCATCACGCCGATGGTGTCGTTGGCGGCCGGAGGCTCCCCGTTCCACCACTCGTAAACGAAGTTGGAGCCCCCTGATTCCCGGCTGGTGCGGGCCGCCCCGTTGGACACCCCGAAGGCGTGGGCCCATTGCTCCTGGTCGTAGGTGCGGGCAAACACGTTCGTGTCGACCAGGACCGAGCCGGTGAGGATCCACTCGGGGTAGAAGCCTTGCGCGGTGGCCTCCCGGGTGAACTCGCGTGGCGCTACTGCGTCGCCGTTGAAGATCACCGAGGTGACCCCGGCGGCCTTCATCTTGGCGATGGTGTTGGCCGCCGACTCTTGGATGGTGGCCGGGTCGAGCGCGTAGGAAACCGATGCCGCAACCTCCACCCCATACTCAGCGAGGTTCTCCTCGAACTGGGTGTTCGACTTGACCGACGCTTCGCTGGCTTCGATCCAGATGCGCCCGAATACCCGTTCCTGGTCGTGGAACGACTCGTCTCCGGCGTGGATGGCGTTGCGGCCGGCGAGCCGCTTGCCGATGTACTCGGCGACCAGCAGGTTCAACTGGGGACCGCTCTTGCCGATCGACCATCCGTACGGGTGATGTTCCTCGTAGTAGTCGGGGGTCTGGGAGGGTCCGCAGGCGAAGCAGGCGATGCCCCGGGCCATGAGCTCCTCGTCGAAGGCGTTGCTCAACCAGGGGCCACCCCAAACCATGAACGGGTCGATCTCCTCGGCGATCTTGACCGCGTCAGCCCGGGCAGAGATGTGATCCCAAACCAGGCCCGAGGCCACCATGACGGTGAGGTCGACACTCCGGCCGTAGGTCTCGTAGTAGGCCTCGTAGTAGGGGAGAAGCTTTCGCATCGTGTCCTCGACGTCAGCTTCGGTGTCGTCGTTGACGATCGCATCGGTGATGTAGGTCACGACCGGGTCGGAGCTCTGGACGATCCAGTAGACGATCTTGATGCTGTCCGCGGTCACCCCCCGGTCGGTGGCACCCCCGTTGTCACCTTCAAAGGGTGCCATGCAGGGGGACCGGAAGAACCAGGGGAGAGCCAGTTGACCGGTTTCCGTGTCACAGCGGGCCCCCCAATCGATGGTGTCTTCGATTCCCAGGTCAAGGGCCGTGTCCCAGTACAACACCCCGTAGGGGAGGCAGGTTTCCGGATCGATTCCTTCCTCAGACAGTCCTTCCCCGAGCTCGCATGCCGCGGCGGTGGTGGTTGGCGCTTCGGTGGTGGTCGTTGTAGTTGTCGTGGTGGTCGTCGCCGGGGCGGCTGTTTCGTCTGCGATATCGGTTTCCCCGGGGCAGTCCTCCCACACGCAGGCGAGCAGGTCACCGGACTTGAGGGCTGCGGCCATGTCGACCAGCATCGACTTGACGTCGTCGGGAACCGCGTCCTCGAAGTCGTGGAACGGCGCCAGGCCAACCTCACCGACGACGTTGCCAGCCGGCCAATCACAGGGGCTGCCGACAAAGTCGAGACACTTGAGTATGCCCATGGTCCCCTCACCGCTTGAGTCATACCCAAACCCGACCCCCGTGGTGATCAGCTTCATGGCGCTTGACACCAGACACGAATGCGCCTCCGGCACCGTGGTCCACTGATCAGTGTCCG
>JAKUSA010000009.1 GCA_022449565.1 Acidimicrobiales bacterium
CCGGCGGGCGCCTCTGGTGAGAGCATCGGAGGTTGTATCGCCCATCACCTCGAGGAGATGATCGAGCACAGCCACGGCGACACGGACCGTGTCGTCCACGAACTCCACGAGGAATCCACACAGGAGGACCTCGAGGCATGCCTGGAGGCCCCGAACCCGATTCTGCCGGAGCTCAACGAGATCATCTGGGGTGGTGCGGCGTTCCTAATCCTCCTCGTGGTGATGGTCAAGAAAGGCTTCCCGGCCGTCAAGGGCGCCATGGACGCCCGGGCCGAGCGGATCCAGGCCGACCTGGATGCCGCCGAGACGGCCAAGTCTGATGCTCAGGCCATCCAGGCCGACTACGAGGCGCGCCTAGCCGACGCCAAGGGCGAGGCGGCCCGCTTGTTCGAGGAGGCCCGCACCACTGCTGACCAACTCAAGGTTGACCTGACCTCTAGGGCGGAAGCCGACGTCGTCGAGATGCGCGAGCGGGCGACCGCCGACATCGAGGCTTCCCGCCAGCAGGCCATCGCCGACCTCCGGGCCGAGGTGGCAGGAATCGCCCTTGGGGCCGCCGAACGGGTCGTCCAGTCCAGCCTTGACGAGGACGCCCAGCGTCGCCTGATCGACCAGTACATCGACGAGGTGTCGGGCCACGATGACTGACCCTTTGGTGGCGGGCTACGCCGACGCACTGTTCTCCGTGGCCTCAGCCGAGGGCGACCCAGCAGTAGTCGAGGATGAACTGTTTCGGTTCGCCCAGGTTTTCCGGGCCGACGACGATCTGCAGTCCAGCCTCGGCGACCCGTCGGTGCCGGCATCCCGGCGCCAGCAGATAGTCGAGGACCTCCTCAGCGGTCGGGCAAATGCTGCGACCACCGCGGTCGTTTCGATGGTGGTGGCCGCCGGGCGGGCCTCCAGCCTCCCGGCCATCGTCGACGCCTTCGTGGAGCGCAGCGCGGCGTCCCGCAACAAGACCGTGGCCACCGTCCGGTCAGCCATCGAGCTGACCGAGGACCAGGCTGAACGCCTAACCGCCGCCCTTAACGGGGCGACCGGCAAGGACGTGGAAGTCAAGGTGGTGGTCGACCCGTCGGTGCTCGGCGGGGTGGTCACCGAGATCGGCGACGACATCATTGACGGCAGCATCCGACGCCGTCTCAGCCAGCTTCGCGAGAGCTTCGGCTAGGCCGACGGCCTACCCCAGACGAGAGAGAACCATGACTGAACTGACGATCAACACGGCCGACATCGCCGCAGCGATCCGGAAAAACCTGGAGGGCTTCGAACCTAGCCTGGAGCAGAGCCAGGTCGGCCGGGTGCTCGAGGTGGGCGACGGCATCGCCCGGGTGTCAGGCCTACCCGACGCGGCGGTCAACGAACTACTCCAGTTCGAGAGCGGAACCGTCGGCCTGGCCCTCAACCTGGACGAGGACTCCATCGGGGTCGTGGTCCTCGGCGAGGTGGACGACATCGAGGAGGGCCAGACCGTCCGCGCCACCGGCGACATCCTGTCGCTCCCAGTGGGCGACGGGCTCCTCGGCCGGGTGGTGAACGCCCTCGGCGAGCCGATCGACGGGAAGGGTCCGCTAACCAAAACCGTGTCCCGCCGTATGGAGATCCAGGCCCCCGGGATCATGGGCCGCCAGCCGGTGCATGAGCCTATGCAGACCGGCATCAAGGCCATCGACTCGCTGATCCCGATCGGCCGGGGGCAGCGGGAGTTGATCATCGGCGACCGGAAGACCGGCAAGACGACGATCGCCATTGACGCCATCATCAACCAGGCCGGCCAGGGGATGAACTGCATCTACGTGGCTATCGGCCAGAAGGCTTCCACGGTGGCGCAGAACGTCGCCGTCCTGGAGTCCCACGGGGCAATGGACTACACGGTGGTGGTCGTCGCCCCGGCGTCCGACCCGGCTCCGTTCAAGTACCTGGCCCCCTACGCGGGATGTGCCATAGGTCAGCACTGGATGGACAACGGCGGCCACTCCCTTGTGGTCTACGACGACCTGTCCAAGCAGGCCGAGGCGTACCGGCAGATGTCGCTGCTGTTGCGACGCCCACCAGGCCGCGAGGCATATCCGGGCGACGTGTTCTACCTGCACAGTCGCCTGCTGGAACGGGCCGCCAAGCTCAGCGACGAGATGGGTGGCGGATCCCTGACTGCCCTCCCGGTCATCGAGACCAAGGCCGGTGACGTCTCGGCGTTCATCCCAACCAACGTGATCTCGATCACCGACGGCCAGATCTTCCTTCAGGACGACCTGTTCAAGTCGGGTGTGCGTCCGGCGGTGGACGTGGGCATCTCGGTGTCCCGGGTTGGCTCGGCGGCCCAGGTCAAGGCCATGAAGAACGCGGTGGGGACCCTCAAGTCGGACCTCCAGCAGTTCCGGGAGTTGGAGGCGTTCGCCGCCTTCGGCTCCGACCTCGACGCCATCTCCCAGGCCCAGTTGGACCGGGGCTACCGGCTTACCGAACTCCTCAAGCAGGGCCTCAACTCGCCGTTGCTCGTCGAGGAGCAGGTCGTGTCGATCTGGGCCGGCACCCGGGGGCACCTCGATGCGGTGGGGCTTGAGGACGTTCGCCGCTTCGAGGCCGAACTCCTGGACTGGTTCCGTACCCGGGAGGCAGAACAGTTGGCAGCCGTCGCCGAGACCGGGAAGGTCGCCGACGAGGATGCTTTCGAGGCCGCCGTGGCCGCATTCACCGAGCAGTTCGCCAGTTCGGCATCAGTGACCGGCGAAGCCCCGGAGGCTACGGCCAGCGACACCACCTCGACCCTCGTCGACGCCGACACCACCCGGCCCGAAGAGGCCATCTCCCCCGCGGACCAGTGACCATCGTGACCCGCTGTCCTAGTGCCGAATCGGCTGCCGATCAGGTAACCGTGGGGGCCCACCCACCGGGAGGCGGCCATGGCCGGCGGTAGGGAACGGGTGCTCCGCCGCCGCATCGGCAGCGTCCAGAACACCAAGAAGATCACCCGGGCCATGGAGCTGATTGCCGCCACCCGCGTCGCCAAGGCTCAGCAACTGGCCCGGGCCGCCCGCCCGTACGCAAACCAGATCACTACCGTGATCGAGAACCTGGCCGCTGGCGGCGCCGAGGTGGACCACCCACTGTTGCGGGAGGCCGAGCAGGTTCAAATGGTCGGGGTGATCGTCATCGCATCCGACCGGGGACTGGCTGGGCCGTACAACTCGTCGGTCATCCGGGCCGCGGAACGCCAGGTCCAGAACGCGCGTGCCGAGGGCGCCGACTACTCGCTGATCGTCGTGGGTAAGAAAGCCCGTGACTACTTCACCTTCCGCAACTACTCGGTCGACTCCTACACCACCGGCATCAGCGACAAGCCCTCCTACGAGGATGCCCGGGCGCTGGCCGAAACGGTGGCCGACATGTTCGTCGAGGGTCGGGTTGACCGGGTGGAACTGGTCTACACAGAGTTCCTGAGTCTGGGCAGCCAGAGGGTCACCGTGCGCCGCTTCCTGCCCCTGGAGAGCACCAAGACGATCGCTGCGGAGGGCGCGGGTCGGGCCGAGGTCGCCGCGTCCTTTGAATTCGAACCGTCGCCCGAGGGCGTGCTAGAGGCCTTGCTGCCCCGCTATGTCGAAGCCCGCCTGTTCGGAGCGCTGCTCGAAGCAGCCGCCTCCGAGCACGCCAACCGCCAGCGGGCCATGAAGGCGGCCACCGACAACGCCGAAGAGCTGATCACCAAACTGTCGCGGGAGATGAACCGGGCCCGCCAGGACGCCATCACCACCGAGATCATGGAGATCGTCGGTGGCGCCGAGGCCCTCGGCGGCGATCAGGAGACCAAAGACCTAACACCGGTCGGGGCCGAGGCCTGACCACCGAGCACGCTGGAGAGCCAGGAGCAGCCATGACCGCCACTGAGACAGAACTCAAAGACGGACGAATCGTCGGAATCGCCGGACCGGTGATCGACGCCGAGTTCCCGGAGGGTGAACTGCCCGAGATCAACACCGCTTTGGAGTTCGACGTCAACATCGACGACCAGGACATCACCATCGTGGCCGAGGTGGCCCAGCAGATCGGCAATAGTCGGGTGCGGGCCATCGCCATGAAGCCCACTGATGGTCTGACCCGGGGTACTTCGGTGCGCAACACTGGCCGGGGCATCTCGGTGCCGGTA
>JAKUSA010000090.1 GCA_022449565.1 Acidimicrobiales bacterium
CCCGGAATCGGTCGGAGGGCTCGGCCGTGGTTGGGTCGAACTGGCTGTCCTGCTTGAGGAGATGGGTCGGCATGTGGCACCTGGACCCTTCGCTGCCACCGTCGCCCAGTTCGTCCCAACAGTTCGCCATGCTGGCACCCCGGATCAGCAGGAGCGCTTTCTCGCCCCGGTGGCTGCTGCCGGAGCCACTGGAACCCTGGCCGTCGACGAGGGGGCCGGAACCTGGGATCTGGACCAGATCGGGGCCTCAGCCACCCGGGATGGTGATTCGTTGGTCCTGTCGGGGATCAAGTGTTTCGTGGTGGATGGGGCCACCGCGGAAGAGATCGCGGTGGTCGTCCGCATAGACGGCGGACTCCGGGTCGTTGTCGTCCCCGGTGAGGCGGTGGTGGCCCGAGAGTTGGACCCGATCGATGCCACCACCCGACACGCCACCATCGACCTGGAGGACGTCAGGGTGGATTCGGACCGACTACTCGTGGGTTCTGATTCTGACGATGCAGTGGTCCGAGCCGTGCAGGAGGCCACCGTCGGGACTGCTGCCTCGACGCTGGGAGCATGCCAGCGGATTCTTGAGTTGAACCTCGACCACGCCAGAGAACGACAACAGTTTGGTGTGCCCATCGGGTCGTTCCAGGCGGTCAAGCACAAGATGGCCGACATGTATTGCCTGATCGAACGGGCCCGGGCGCTGGTCTACTTCGCCGCCTTGGTGTTTGATTCGGATGATGATCGACGGGTCATCGCCACCTCGATGGCCAAGGCTGGGGCGGGCGAGTGTCAACATCGCTGTGTTCGAGATGGCCTCCAACTCTTCGGTGGGATCGGCTACACGTGGGAGCACGAACTCCATTTGTTCCTCCGCCGGGCCAAGATCGGGGAACTGCACTTCGGCAGCAGTTCTAGTCATCGACGCAGGATCACCCGGTGCGCAATGAGCGCACTCTGACCAGGCAAGGAGAATCGAAATGGACGACGTCCTCCGTTACGAAGGTACGAGGGCTCTGGTCACCGGCGCGGCATCCGGTATGGGAGCGGCCACTGCGTCGATCCTTGCCGAGTTGGGAGCTGAGGTCCACGGACTCGACATCCAGGATGGCGACGGATCGCTCGACAACCTCCACCGGTGCGACCTCGGCGACCCGGAGGCCATCGACTCCGTGGTAGAGGTGGTGGGCGGGCCCATTGACAGTCTGTTCAACTGCGCCGGACTTCCAACCACTGCGCCCGACCGCCAGGTGATGCTGGTCAACTTTTGCGGACACCGGCACCTCACCGAGAGGGTCATACCGTTGATGGCCCCCGGCGGTTCGATCGCCTTCATCTCGTCGGTGGCCGGTATGGGGTGGATCGTCAACGCGGCATCCATGCTGGCCTTCGTGGCCCAACCCGACTTTGCCGCCGGGGAGGCCTGGCTGGACGCCAACCCCGATCCGTGGACCGGGAACGGCTATGCCTGCTCCAAGGAGGCCATCAACGCCTATGTGGCCTGGCGAGGATTCCAACTCGCCCCGGAGGGCATCCGCCTCAACAGCCTGAACCCCGGGCCAACCGATACGCCGATGATGCCGGCGTTCATCGAGTCGCAGGGCCAGGAGTTCTTCGACAACTTCCCCAAGCCGGTCGGTCGTAATTCGACGGCCGAGGAGCAGGCCTGGTGCCTGGTGATGCTGAACAGCCCCCGGTCAAGCTACGTGGTCGCCACATCGGTCTTCGCCGACGGTGGCTTCACCGGGGGCCTGTTCACCGGTGGCATCGACCCAACGGTGCTCATGCCACCCGAGTAGGACCGATGGCCGGCCTCGGGCCCGGCAACTAGAGGCTAGAGGATGGCGCCGCTCTCCTTCATGGTCGCCAGTTCATCCCAACCGATTCCCAGTTCGTTGAGCAGCACCTCTGTGTGCTCGCCAAGTTCGGGGGCCCGTTCGACGGCTACCGGGATCTCGTCGAACTGTGCCGGGCTGGCCACCAACTGCACCTGGTCTCCGTTGGCGGCCTCCATGGTCGGCAGGTAGGCGTTGGCCACCGCCTGGACGTCTTCGTAGAGCTCGGTGAGGGTCTGGAAGGGCGTCCAGACGCCGGAGAAGTCCTCGAGCCGCTCCCTCCAATATTCCAGGGTCTGGGAGCCGAATGCCTCGTCAAGTTGGGCGATGCACTCGCTTGTGTTCTCAGCCCGAACCGTCGAATCGGCAAACTTCGGGTCGGTGGCCAGATCCGGTCGGTCGAGCCGTTCGCAAAGGTCGTCCCAGTGCTTGTCGGACTGCAGGAGGATCAGGCTTATGAACCGGTCGTCGGAGGTCCTATAGGTGTTCACGCCGGGGTTCGGGATCTGGGTGCGATCCCCGGCCGGTAGTCGACCGAACCCGAACAGCTTGGCTGCCACCACCAACGGCGAGACCTGCCACATCGCGGTGGCCAGCAAGGAAACGTCGACCACGCTGGGCTCGCCAGTGCGTTCCCGCCTCACCAGTGCTGCCGAGACGGCCCCGGCTATGGCCAGGCCCCCCATCACGTCTCCGAAGGCGGGCGAAGGCTGGCCCTGCGGCCAGCCGTCCGGTCCCTCCGGAAAGACAGCACTCAACCCGCCGCGGGCCCAGAAGGACGCCCCGTCGTAACCGCCTTTCTCGGCGTCGGGGCCCTTCGGTCCCTGGCCGGAACCTCGGGCGATTATGAGCGAAGGGTTACGGTCCCGGAGGTCGGCTACGTCGATCTTCAACCGGCGACGGACCGCGGGCAGGTAGTTGGTGAGGAGCACGTCGGCCGTTTCGATGACCTTCATGAACGCCTCGTGGCCGTCGGGATGGGCCACGTTGATGGCCAGTGATCGTTTGCCCCGGTTGGGTTGCTCGACCATGAAGTTGACGCCCCCGGCCCCTCCGGGAAGCAGACCGGACGAGATCAACCCACGCTGGGGGTCACCTCCATCTGGGCTTTCGACCTTGAGGACATCAGCCCCCCAGTCGACCATCACACAGGCGGCCGACGGGACAAACATCCAACTGGCCATCTCGACGACTCGAATACCTTCCAGTGGACCAGACATGGTTCCTCCCGTTGTTTCTTTCTGCCTATTTGTCTCCCGTGGGAGCCCCGGTCAACTCTCCGCTGGCCAACCCACGGTCTTGGTTTCGGTAAAGATCTCAAGTCCCTCTATTCCGCACTGCCGGCCGAGGCCAGAGCCCTTGTAGCCGCCAAACGGTGCGTCGGCCCCGTACCAGATTCCGCCATTGATACCCAGGGTGCCGGTGCGGATACGGCGGGCCACCGCCTTGGCCCGATCCAGGTCGGCCGAGGTGATCATGCCACTGAGGCCGTAGGTCGACTCGTTGGCGATGCGCACCGCATCATCGTCGTCGTCGAATCCGATTACCACCAGTACTGGGCCGAAGATCTCCTCCTGGGCGATCGCCATGGCATTGTCCACGTCGGCGAACAGGGTCGGCTCCACGTACCACCCCCGGTCGAGGTGGTCGGGACGGCCACCGCCGGTTACCACGGTCGCCCCTTCGGCTCGCCCTTGTTGTATGTAGTCGAGCACCCGCTCCTGCTGGCGACGGGAGATCTGGGGGCCCTGGAGTACCGAGAGGTCGGTCGGGTCGCCATAGGCCCAGTTCTCGAAGGCGGAACGGGCCATCTCGACCGCCTCGTCGTAGTGGCTCCGGGGGACTAGAAGGCGGGTCGGGATGGCACATCCTTGGCCGCCGTGCATGCAGCACACGGCTGATCCGGCCAGGGTGGCTTCCAGGTCGGCATCGTCTAAGACCAGGTTGACAGACTTGCCACCCAGTTCCAGGAACACCCTTTTGAGAGTGGGAGCCGCGGCTTCCAGGATCCGTCTGCCGGTTGCCGTGGAACCCGTGAAGGCAACCATGTCGACCTCGGTTGATGTGGAGAGCACCTCGCCGACCAGGTGGTCAGCCGAGGTGACGATGTTGACCACCCCGGGCGGGAGGTCGGTCTGCTCGGCGATCAGTCGACCGAGCCGGGTTGCGTTCCACGGGGTGTCTGGGGCGGGTTTGAGGACGCAGGTGTTTCCCATGGCCAGCAGGGGTCCCAGTTTGTTGAGGATGATCTCTATCGGGAAGTTCCACGGCACGATCACCCCGACCACTCCAACCGGCTCCTTCCAGACTTCCCGTTCGGTCTGGTAGCCCACACCCATGGCGTCCTTGGGGCCCAGTGATCGTGACCATTCGAACTTGTCGACCATGTCCCTGGGCCACCGCAGCGCTTCACGCAGCGGGGCGTCCAACTGGGGTCCGTAGGTGATCAGCGCCGGTGTGCCCACTTCGGCGATCAATTCCTGCCGTAGGTCCTCCTGTTCGGACTCGATGGCCGCTTGGAGCTGGTCCAGGCAGGCCTTGCGTGCCTCGGTGTCGGAGGCCCATCCGGTTGTTTCGAAGGCCCGGCGGGCCGCGTCGACTGCCCGGGCCATGTCGGCCGGGGAACCGTCGGCCACCGGGCCGAGGACCTCCTCGGTGGCTGGGTTGACGTTGTTGAAGGTGGCGCCACTTTCGGCGTCGACCAACCTCCCGTTGATGAGCATCCGGCTCTCGCCCACGGCAGATCCCCTCTTGTTCCTCGCCGTGGCCGGTCTACCAGACCAACGGGAGGTCGGCGATCTGGCGCAGGCTTGGGGAGTAGTCGAGTTCGACGCCTTCCGGGACCCGGTATTCGGGGATTCGGGAATGCCACTCTTCGAGGACCACCCGCAGTTCCATACGGGCCAGGTGGGAACCCAGGCACCGGTGGACTCCGCCGCCGAAGGCCAGGTGTTTGTTCACCCGGCGGTCAATGTCCACTGACGCCGCCTCGTCCCAGGCCCGTTCGTCGGTGTTGGCCGATCCCAGCATCACCGACACGACCTCGTCGGCAGCGATCGGACAACCTGACAGTTCGGTGTCCTGGGTGGTGACCCGGACTACCGCGGTCACCGGGGTTTCCCAGCGGAGCATTTCTTCAACCGCGTGTGGGATAACCGACGGGTCGTCGGCCAGTCGACGTCGTTCGGCGGGATGTAGGGCCAGGCGGGCCATCATGCAGTCCAGAGAGGCGGTCACCGTGTCGAGACCGGCCAGGAAGAACAGGTAACAGATGTCGATGACCTCTTCGGGGGTGAGGCGCTCTCCGTCGACCTCAGCGTCGAGGAAATCGGAGATGAAGTCCTCCTGACGGGTTTCCAGCCGTTCGTCGAGCACTTCCTGGAGCACTGCGTAGATCCGGGCTCCTGCGTCGTCGACCATGGAGGAGCGCTCTTCGGGGGTTGGAGCCGACGGTCGGATGATGCCGTCTTTGAGGGCGATGAACTCGGCGGCCCGTGAAACTGGAAGGCCCAGTAGTTCCAGGAACACGGTGGAGGGGAGCGGCTCGGACACCGCGGCGTGAAAGTTGCACCCGCTGTCGTCGGCTACGGCCTCCACGAGGTCAGAGACCAGCGCTCGGGTCCGATCCTCTAGGAGGGCGATCCGACGTGGCGCGAATAGCGGATCAAGCAGTTTCCGGTACTTGGCATGATCCGGGGGATCGATCTGAAGGGGGATGAGCGGGCGGACCTGCCCGATGTGTACCGCGTCGAACCTAGACGAGAAAACGTCGGGGTTTCGTAGGACGGTCACCACATCGGCATGGCGGCCCACCAGGTGGGCGTCGGCGCTGGCCCGTGAGGGAATCACCCCGGCCACTCTCACCACTGGTCCGCTGTCCCGCAGCATCCGGTATCCCGGCTGGGGGTGCCGGTTCAACTCCGGGTCACCCATGTCGAACCCGTTCTCCGACTTGGGTCCTGTGTCGTCCGCGTTTGTCGCCATTTCGTCCTCGGATCAGTCGTCGATCACGGTGATCGCATCCTCAGGGCAGTTGTCGGACCCCAGGCGGGCCGACTCTTGGTACACGAGTGGCACCGTCTCGGCTATAACCATCCCACGGCCGTCGTCGTCGGATTCGAACACACCTGAGGCCAGGACGTAGCAGCGTCCGTGGCCCTGGCAGCGTTCCCGATCAAGTCGCACTTGCATGCCTATGGCTTACCCCCAACACGGGTCGATGGACAACGGGGGCACCTGATGGGCCAGCGAGCCGGACAGAGGCCGGCTGATCTCGAGGAGATCTTCAGGATTCCAGGTGGAGCAACTCGCGGAGGTTGCCGCCCATGATGCGCGCTGTGTCCTCCGAGGACAGTGATTCGGGGAGGTCCTCGACGAAACTCACCGGATCGCCTAATCCCTCTGGGTGCGGGTAGTCGGACCCGAAGAGCAGGCGTTCGGGCCCCATGATGTCCACCAGACCCTCCAGGGCGTCTTCCCAGAATGGGTTCACGTAAACGTTGCGGCGGAAGGTCTCGACGGGATGTTCGTCGAACTCTTGAGGCATCTTCTTGTAGATCGACTCCAGCCCGTCGACTAGGGGCTTCACCCAGGTCCCGCCGTTTTCGATCGTGGCGATTCGCAGATCCGGGAATCGGGTGAAGGCTCCATGGCAGACCATGGCGTTCATCATGTCGGTGATGGCCCGGTTGGCCATGACGAGCGACCGGAAGGGGTTGAGTTGGAAGGGTAAGAACTCGGTGGATCCTTCCCAGATCGACACCAGGTCGGCGTAGCCGGAGTCCGAAGAGTGCATGCCAACTAGAA
>JAKUSA010000091.1 GCA_022449565.1 Acidimicrobiales bacterium
GGCTGAAAAGGGCTTTTGACGCCAACGGCATCGAGATTCCGTTCCCCCAGCGCACGGTGTGGGTCCACCAGGTCGACGACAAAGGGTCCAGTCCTGTCGAGCCGACCACCCAGATTCGCACCGATCTGCTGGATGGCCGCGGTGGGGGCGGCGACGCTGAGGAGTAGCAGCCCGGTCCCTTAGGTGTCGCTGCGGGAGATGGCCCGTTCGTCGGTCCACAGGTAGCTAGCCACCACCCCGGGATCATTCCGGACCTCTTCCGGCACACCTTCGGCGATGATCTTCCCCGCCTCCAGGCAATAGACCCGGTCGGAGAGGCCCATGATCATTGGCATGTCGTGCTCGATGACCAACATGGAGGCGCCCAGCTCCTGCTGGATCTGCCGGAGCAGCGGCCCGAAGGCCTCAGTCTCCCGTTGCGCTACCCCAGCCGTGGGCTCGTCGAGGCACAGCACTCGAGCGTCGAGAGCTAAGAGGCCGGCCAGTTCTACGATCCGCCGGGTACCAGTGGACAACTCGGCCACGAACGCGTCGGCGTAACGGCCCAGGCCGAGGAAGTCGATCAGCTCGGCTGCCTCGGCTGCCTTGGTCCGCTCCGCTCGTGTGGCGCCCGGCAGGACCAGCGCGGTGGGGATCAGCCGAGCCCGGTATCGGGCCTCCAGGGCGACCTGTACGGTCTCCCGGACGGTGAGTTCGGGAAACAGCCGGGCCGCCTGAAAGGTGCGGCCCAGGCCCATCCGGGCCCGGGTCGACGCTGATCGGCTGGTCACGTCGCGGCCCAGCAGTTCGACCCGACCGTCGCCCGGCACGAAGCCGCCGATGGCGTTCATGAGTGTCGACTTCCCAGCCCCGTTGGTGCCGATCAGGCCCACCACCTCTCCGGCGTCGACGTGCAAGGTGACCGAGTCGACCGCCCGGAGCCCACCGAACCGGACCGACACGTCAACGGTGGCCAGCGCGACACCGGTGATCACGGGTCGGTCGCCGACACCTACCACCGAGGCTGGTGGGGTGACGATGGTCTTGACCGGTGCTGGGTCGAGCCGACGCTCCGCCCATCCCAAAAGGGCGCCCCGGGCCGAATAGGCAATCTGGACCAGCCCGCCGGGGAAGTAGAGCAGCAGGATGAGCATCCCGATACTGGAGGTGAAGAGGGGCACCAGGTTGTTGTCGGGCCAGATGGCTGGCAGGCCTATCACCCATAGCGATCCCAGGATCGGGCCGGTAAGGGTGCCCAGACCGCCGATCACCACTATCGATACCAGCCGCAGCGAGTCGCCGATCAGGAAGAACCGATTGGTGAACGGGATGTTCTGCACCAGCCCGCCGAGCAGTGCCCCTCCTAGTCCGGCCAATCCGCCGGCCAGGGCGAAGGCCGTCAACTTTGTGCGGCCCGGGGCCACGGTGTAGGCCGCCGCCGTGTTCTCGTTTTCCCGCACGGCGATGATTGACCGCCCGATGCCGCTGTTGCGTAGCCGGGCTACTAGCGCCAACACCACAACCAATGCGCCCAGGCAGACGAAGTAGTAGGAACGCTGGCTGGACAGGTCTATTGGCCCGAGGCTCCCCCGCCGGAACGGCACGCTTTGGCTGTTCCCCCCCGTTAGGACGGGCCGCCGGTAGATGTACTGGGAGGCGGCCATGGCGAAGGCGAACGTTGACACAGCCAGTAGCAGGCCCTTGATGCGCAGCGCGCCCAAGCCGATCAGCGACGCGGCCGTCGCCGCGGCCAGGGTGGCCAGAAGCATCGACACCAGGTAGGGCATCGACGGCAGGGTCACCGTGAACAGGTGCCAGCCGTCGCCTAGGCCGACCCCGAACTCCAGACCCCGATTCAGGCCTGCGGCCATCAGGGCGCCGATGCCCGCGAAGGCCATCTGCGACAGGGACAGCTGGCCCGCCCACCCGGTCACGACGGTCAAGGACACGGCGCACACTCCGAAGGCCAGGATGCTGGCGTAGAGCAGATGGCGGGACGGTAGGGATACCACCAGTGGGACGACGACGGCCACCACGGCGAGCAGCCCCAGGGTGATTACCGGCAGGCCTCGGACCCACCAGAGTTCCTTCAGGCGCTCCGGAACCGGCCGCCGTCGGGGGCTGAACGAGAACGACCCGTCCTCGTCGATCGACGATCGACTCTGGAAGGCAACTGCTATGGCGACGACCACGAAGATCAGCAGGTCCACTAGCCCCATCTGGTCGAGGAAGACGAATTGCACGTGCGCCTGGGCGATGCCGATCACCACCCCGGCTAACAACGCCCTGGGGAACGAGAACATTCCCGCGATCACCGCGGCGGCCAGGGCACGGGTCATGGTGTTGGGTCCCAGGCTGGGGATCCCGGTGATGGACCCCCGGTTGCCCGAGAGCAACAGCAGGGAGATGCTGGACAGACCACCGGCCACCGTCCACACGAACAGCGAGACGATCTTCGGATTGATCCCCGAAAGGCGGGCCAGGTCGGCGTTGCTGGCTGAGGCCTGGACCGTCTGACCGAACACCGTGCGATTCAGAAACCAGGCCAGGGCCAGGACCAGGAGGGGGACCATGACGAGGATTGTCAACTTGGGACCGGTGACCCGCAGGCCGAGAAGGTCGTTCCACCTGCCACCTACCGGCACGGGGAACCGGACCCCACGGTTGCGTTCGATGTCCGGGTAGGCGGCTAGGACCGCCTGCATCAACTGGGCCACGCCGATGGTGGCCACCAGCACGATCACCCTCGGCGCCTCGGACAGCCGACGGATGATCGCCAACTCCACGATCGCCCCGATCAGGGTGCCGACCGCCAGGGCGATGGCCAGGGCGACCCAATAAGGGAAGCCGTAGTTGATGACCATCAGTGCCATGAGCCCCACCGCGGGGAGACCCATGTTGCCCACGGCCAGGTTGATGACCCGGGTGGACCGATAGACGAGGACGATGCCCAGGGCCAGCAGACCGAAGACCATCCCGTTGACCAGGCCGTCGAACCAGAGTTGGCGCGTGGTCCACACCCCCAGCACCGGACCGGACCAGGCCGCGGCCAATCCGGCCAACCCGCCCACCTCAGCCGCCCTCCCGTCCCAGGAACACGGCCCGGGCCAGGTCGTCCCGCTCGGCCAACTCGCTGGCCGGGCCCTCGAACCGCACCTGGCCCTTCTCCAAGAAGATGGCCCGGTCGGCGATGGCCAGGGCGATGTTGAGTGACTGCTCCACGACGACGATCGTCTGGCCCTGCTCCTGAAGCTGCTCGACCACCTTGAGCAGGTCCTGGATCACTGCGGGAGCCAGGCCGAGGGAGAGTTCGTCGATGAGCAGCACCTCCGGTTCGTGGAGCAGCACCCGGGCCAAAGCCAGCATCTGTTGCTGGCCGCCGGACAGGGAACCGGCCCGCTGGCCGCGGCGGCGGGCCAGGTCCGGGAAGAGGTCCATCACCCGGGACACCCGCCGGTCCACATCGGCCCGGTCCGAACGGTGGATGTAGGCCCCCATGACCAGGTTCTGGCCTACCGTCATATCGGGGAACACCCCACCGCCACCGGGGAGTTGCTGGATGCCCAGGCGGGTCCTTAATTGCGGAGACGTGTAGGTGACCGTTCGACCGTCCAGCCGCACCACTCCCCGCCGGGGCGTCCCCAGCCCGCTGATCACCCGCAGCATGGTCGACTTACCCGCCCCGTTGGTCCCCAGCAGGGCCAGGGTCTCGCCTCGGGCCACTTCGAACGACACGTCGAAGAGCACCTGGACGGGCCCGTAGGCGAAGTCCACGTTGTTGACTTGGAGCACCGGGGGCGGTCCACCACCGCCGGTCCGTCGCCGCTGCTCCTCTTGTTCCTCGAAGAGCTCCTGCACGTTCAACGACAGGTCACCGCGGAGGAGTTGGGCGCCCCGGTACATGATCCAGCCTCCGATGACCGACGACGGGAGGGTCAACACGATCACCGTGACCCGCGGGCCCCAGGTGTCGGTGAACATGAACGAGATCAGCCCGCCACCGGTGGCTCCCACGAAGAAGATGTAGAGGGTCACCAGGGCTGACCCGCTGCCCCGAAGCCGGTAGGGGACGATCGACTGCAGGATCGGGCCGACCATGGTGAACGACGAGGCGAGCAGGATCGTGCTGGGGATACCGGCGGCGACGAAAAGCGGCACGTTGGGCATGAAGAACTGGACCGGCTTGAGGATCCCCGCGACGGCGATGCCCACCCCGATTAACTGCATGATCCGGGTCGGGTCCTCCCGCCACAGTCGGTCGAACTTCGGCCCCACCCAGATCAGGACGACCACCGCGAACACGCCGCCTGCCGTGCCGCTGACCCCCCTCTCGAAGGCGTCCAGGCCGAAGTCATCCTCCAGAAACAAGTTCTCCAGCACCGGGGCGGTGAACAGGCCGAACCCCATGGCGCTGAAGGCCACTACCACCATCTTGACGGTGCGGATCTGCATGAGCCGCGAGAACGCGGCCTCGGTGGAGACCGGGAGAGGGTCCTCCTCGACGAACGACTCTCCGAGGACGTCGGTCTTTTCCCACCGTCCCCTCTCCGGTTCCTTAAGGAAGAACGAGGAGATGGCGGCCACGACGACCGGGACGCCCAGCAGGTAGTAGCACCAGCGCCAACCATCGACCTCCCCGGGTCCGCTGGCGATCACCGCGATGGCCCCCACCAGGATGGGGCTGGTGACCCGCAGCCCGTTGTTGAGGACGCCGTTGAGGGCGCCGATCCGTCCCCGGATGCCAATCGGGTAGGTGTCGGCGATCACCGACCCGTGGACGGGGATGGTGCTGGCCTTGGCGATGCCCACCCCGAACCGGGCCCAGAAGAACATGAAGGCGTTCGCGGCCAGCCCGGACAGGACCACCATGCCGGCGAAGATGCTGCTGGCCCAACCGATGATCGGGATGCGACGCATGCGGTCGGTCATCCAGCCCATGGGCAGTGCCCCCAGCACCACGAAGGCGGCTGACGAGCTGGCGATGAAGGTGATGGCGCCGTCACCCACCCCGAAGGTGTCGCGGATGTCGGGGGCCAGCACTGTGATGGCCGCCGTCTGCAACTCCTCCAGGCCGCTCAACATGGCCAGAACTAGGCAGGTGGCCGCGCCGCCGCCCATGCGCAGGCCTTCCCGGAGCCCTATTCCCTCCGATTTGACACCGGGTAGCAACTCGTCGGCGAACAGGACATCCGGGGCCGCCTGGCGGGCCTCCCGCCGAGCCTCCTCATCGAGGACCGTGGCGGCTAGTTCCGCGGCCTTCGATGGCTCGGCGACCGGCGGAGTCGGTGTCCCGGACCCCTCATCGCTCATCGTCCCATGCCCCCTCTCGATGGCGCCCGACATCCTCGCATGGAGGAATGTCGGCCAACACAGCCGACCATTCGGTGGTCAGCCCAACGGGTCCCGGTCATCGGTTTGCTCGAAGACCCGCTGGACCTTTCCCATCTCGGTGCGGGCCATCGAGCCTGGGGGGACCACCTCGACCCGGGCCCGGACCCGGATTCGGGCCAGGAGGGCCCCTTCGAGACGGGACGCGATCTCCTCCGTCCGATCCGCGGCCCCCGGATCCGACTCGGCCCTGACCCGGAGTTCGGTCATCGTGGTCCGACGGTCCACGACGATCGCGTACTGGCCGCTCAGGTCGGGGTCCTCAAGGAGGACCGCCTCGACTTCCCGGGGGTAAACGTTGATGCCCCGGATGATGAGCATGTCGTCGGCCCGGCCGGTGATCCGGGCGATTCGGGTCCAGTTGCGTCCCGGAGTGCCGGGCCCCTCGAGGATCCTGGTGATGTCGCCCGTCCGGTAGCGCAGCAGCGGCATGGCCTCCTTGGTGAGCGTCGTGACCACCAACTCGCCCCAATGGCCGTCGGGGAGGGGATCCCCGGTTTCGGGGTCGACGATCTCGGCGAAGAAGTGGTCGTCAAACAACTGCAGTGCACCGAGGTCGTCGGGTGACTCCATGGCCACGCCGGGTCCGATCACCTCCGAGAGCCCGTAGATGTCCAACGCCTGGAAGCCCCCGCCCCAGGCCGACTCGATCCTGGTGCGCATCCCCTCGGACCATGGTTCGGCACCGAGGATCCCAACCTCGAGGTTGAGCCGGTCGAGGAGTCCGGCCTCGGCGGCCCGTTCGGCCAGGAGCAGCGAGAAGGACGGCGTGGCGCAGATGGCTCGGGCCCCGAGGTCCTCGAGGAGTTGGAGTTGCAGGGAGGAGTTCCCCCCAGATACCGGCACGACCGCCGCGCCGAGCCTTTCACCGCCGTAGTGGAGGCCGAGCCCCCCGGTGAACAGGCCGTAGCCGTAGCTGTTGTGGAGGATGTCACCGGCTTTCACGCCGGCCAGGGCCAGAGCTCGAGCGTTACATTCCGCCCAGAGGGCCAGGTCGGCGCGGGTGTAGGCGACGATGGTCGGCTTCCCGCTGGTGCCCGAGCTGGCATGGAGGCGGACCACCTCGTCGATCGGGACGATGACCATTCCCAGGGGGTAGGTGTCTCGGAGGTCCTGCTTGGTGGGGAACGGAAGGCGCCCGATGTCGGCGATCGAGACGATGGTCTCCGGGTCGACATCGGCCAACTTCTCTCTC
>JAKUSA010000092.1 GCA_022449565.1 Acidimicrobiales bacterium
TTAGGGACCGCATTCGTTGTCGCCGAGCAGACGCTGGTTACCAACTCGCACGAGCTGGCCGGGATCCAGGCGCCCCGGATCACCATCAGGGGCCGGGAGGTCATTTCCCGTGTGGTGGCCTTCGACCCGGCAGCCGACCTGGCCGTCCTCGCGGTGGACGAACCCCTCCCTGAGCGCCTCCCCTTGGGGGAGGCCACCCCCGGTGCGGTGGTTGCGCTCCTCGGCCATAATCACGACGGTTCGTCAATAGTCCGACCGGCCCGAGTCAACCAGGCGATCCTGGCCACCGGGAAGGACATCTACGGGGAACAGGCCGAGGGTCGGAGGGCCTTGATGGTCGACGCCTGGGTGGAGACGGGATTTTCCGGGGGGCCGATCGTGGATCAGAGCGGGACGGTGGTCGGAGTGGTGTTCTCCCGTGCTAGGGGCGGCTCGCCTGTGGCCTACGCGATACAGATCGGTGAGGTAATAGACCTGCTGGACGAAGCCCGAGTCGGTCCGGAGGGTTCCGGCCCGTGTCGCTGAGTGGGACGGCCCCTGGTCAGCCGACCTCGATAAAGATGCACTCGCCCGGGCATTCCTCGGCCGACTCGATCACCGCCTCTTCCTGTCCGGCGGGGATCACGGCGAGGCCCTGGGGGCCGCCGGGATCCCTGAATATCTTCTCGCCCTCCATGACATAGGCCAACCCGTCGTCGAGCAGAGTGAACACCTCGGGAGCGATCTCTTCGCACAGGCCATCACCCGTGCACAGGTCCTGGTCAATCCAGACCTTCATCGGATAGGAATCCCCTCTCGTGGTTCGGGCCTACGCCCGTTGTTGCCACTGGCAGAACGGGCGTCTTCAGCCCGTACTCTCCGAGTCGACCGGAACCTATCCGGCGGGGCCGGCCGTGTCTGGACCGGAGTGTACTGGCCCCTCCTGGGAGCCGGTGACATGGGACGTCCTTCATTTGAGTGTCCCCCGGTAGCCTCAGAGCCCTGGTGGGGGCGGGTAGGGTCGCCGCCGAGGAGACAAGCGTGGACGACTCCGACCGAAACGACGAGGCGCCGCAGGACGGCGGACGCGAGGACCAGGCTGGCCTGGAGGCCGCCCTGGCCGCCCGCGACGCGGAAGTCAGCGAGTTGCGTCGCCGACTGGTGGAGGCGCCACGGCGAATCCACGAACTTGAGGCGGCCAAGCGGGATGGTGAACGGGAACTAGCCCGGGCGAGGGCCCGGAACCAGAAGCTGAGTTCCACCCTGGAGTCGACCCGGGAGCGCATGACCTCCCTCCGTGAGGAGGTTGAAAAGCTCTCCCAGCCGCCGGCTGCCTACGGAACGGTGGTCACCCTTAACGACGATGCTACGGCGGACGTCCATTCGGGGGGCCGCAAGATGCGGGTCAGTGTGGCCCCGAACCTGGTTGATGAACTCCAGCCCGGGCAGGAGGTGGTTCTTAACGAGTCGATGAGCGTCGTCTTGTCACGGGCCCCAGAGGTCACCGGTGAGGTCGTCACCGTCAAGGAGGTTCTGGGCGACTCCCGGCGGGCCCTTGTGGTGGGTCGAGCCGACGAGGAACGGGTGGTCGAGTTGGCTGCGGGCCTCCGTGATAGGACGAGGCTCCGGAGCGGCGACTCGGTCATGGTCGATCCGCGCTCCGGGTTGCTACTTGAACGGCTACCCCGTCCGGAGGTAGAGGACCTAGTCCTGGAGGAGGTACCCGACGTCACTTATGCCGACGTGGGGGGGCTCGACAACCAGATTGAGATGATCGTCGACGCGGTGGAGCTGCCGTTCCTACACCAGGAGCTGTTCGCTGACTATGAGCTTCCGGCCCCGAAGGGAATCCTGCTCTACGGGCCCCCTGGCTGCGGCAAGACCCTGATCGCGAAAGCGGTGGCCAACTCCCTGGCCGCCAAGGTCTCTGACGTCTCGGGGGACCACGAGGCCCGAAGCTACTTCCTCAACATCAAAGGTCCGGAGTTGCTCAACAAGTACGTAGGGGAGACCGAACGCCAGATCCGCCTCGTATTTCAACGGGCACGGGAGAAATCTGAGGAGGGCTGGCCGGTGATCGTCTTCTTCGACGAGATGGAGTCGCTTTTCCGGACCCGGGGCACCGGGATCAGTTCTGACATCGAATCGACGATTGTTCCGCAGTTGTTGGCCGAGATTGACGGTGTGGAGGCCCTCCGGAACGTGATCGTCATCGGTGCTTCCAACCGTGAGGATCTCATCGACCCGGCCATCCTGCGCCCCGGTCGGCTGGACGTGAAAATCAAGATCGAACGCCCCGACGAGACGGCAGCTGGCCAGATCTTTAGCCGCTACCTAGTGCCCGAGTTACCGATCGACGTGGAGATGGTTGCCACGGTCGGTGGCGGTGACCGAAATAAAGCCGTTATGGCGATGATCGATGAAGCGGTATCAGCCATGTACGCCGAAGACGAGGTGAACCGCTTCCTGGAGGTCACCTATCAGAACGGCGACAAGGAGATCCTGTACTTCCGAGATTTCGCCTCCGGTGCGATGGTTGAGAACATCGTGCGTCGGGCCAAGAAACTGGCCATTAAACGGGAATTGGCCGGAGGAACCCGGGGCCTGCGGACCGACGATCTCGCCCTAGCTGTCCGCCAGGAGTACCGCGAGCACGAAGACCTCCCCAACACCACCAACCCGGATGATTGGGCCAAGATCTCCGGGAAGAAGGGCGAGCGGATCGTCTACGTCCGAACCCTCATCCCTGAGGCCGACGACGAGGGCGGCGGTCGGGCCATCGAGGGCATCGGCACCGGCCAGTATCTCTGAGCATTCCCGAGGGACCACCGGGCGCGGTCGTCGGGCCCGCACGGTCGACCGCTATGGTCCGGCCGTGGCCGTCCGGAAGATCCTCGGAATCGAGACCGAGTTCGGCATCGCCCAGCGTGGTGTGGTCGATCCGAATCCGATCACAGCTTCCTCCCTGCTCATCAACGCCTACTTAAGCCGCCGAGCTGAACCCGGCGGCGGCCCCGGTGCTCCCCGGGTCGGGTGGGACTTCCTTGACGAGACGCCCGACATAGATATACGGGGCTTCGCCCCGATCGGCTCGTTGGCCCCCGAGGTCGAAACCCATCTGGTCAACGCAGTCCTGACCAATGGAGCCCGCTACTACGTGGACCATGCCCACCCCGAGTTGAGCATCCCGGAATGCGCTGACGCCCGGGCTGCTGTCCGATGGGACCGAGCGGCAGAAATGATTCTGGTCGACTCCATGGAGGCCGCGGACGAGATTCTCCCCGACGGACAGGAACTGGTTGTCTACAAGAACAACTCGGACGGTAAGGGCAACAGTTACGGCTGCCACGAGAACTACCTGATGGACCGGTCCACCCCTTTCGGACGGATCGTCCAGCACGCCACGACCCACCTGGTAACGCGCCAGGTCTTTACGGGTGCCGGGAAGGTGGGCTGTGAGGCACCCGGATTGGACCGGATGGCCGTGCCGTTCCAGTTAACCCAGCGGGCCGACTTCTTCGAGGAGGAGGTGGGACTCGAGACGACCCTAAAGAGGCCGATCATCAACACTCGTGACGAGCCGCACGCCGATCCCCTCAGATACAGGAGATTGCACGTGATCGTGGGTGACGCCAACCTCTGTGAGGTGGCCACCCTCCTCAAGTTGGGCACTACGGCAATCGTGTTGGCAATGGTGGAGGACGGGACCCTGGACGACGGCGTCAGTCTGGCCGACCCGGTGCAGGCCCTCCAGAGGGTTTCCTGGGACACGGGGCTTTCCGCGCCGCTGCTGCTCGAGGACGGCCGGACGGCCACTGCTCTGGACCTCCAGTGGGAGTTGTTGGAAAGTGCCCAGAAGTATCTGCTCGAACAGGGTGACGAAATGGTCGGGGGGGCGGTGGCCGGTGAGGTGGTTGGGCGTTGGGAGGGCGTACTAACCGCGTTGGAGAGCAGCCCCAGCGAGCTGTTCGGAGTCGTGGACTGGGTGACCAAGCGCAGCCTTCTGGACGGCTACCGGGAGCGCCACGGCCTCGAAGTGGAGGACGTCCGACTGGCGGCCATGGACCTCCAGTACCACGACCTGCGGCCTGGCCGCTCGCTCTTCGCCCGGGTGGGCGCTGAGAGGGTAGTGGACTTGGACGACGTCGCCCGGGCGGTGGAAGACCCTCCTGCGGACACCAGGGCCTACTTCCGGGGACGGTGCCTGCAGCGCTGGCCGGATCGGGTGGTGGCGGCAAACTGGGATTCGATGTTGTTCGACACCGGCGACGACACCTTGCGCCGGGTGCCGATGATGGAGCCGACCCGTGGGACCTCGGACCACGTCGGTACGCTGCTCGACGAGTGCGACACGGTCGCGGAACTGTTGGACCGGCTGTCCGAGAATCCAATGGCCGGGCTGGATGATTAGGGAGACAACATGGCTGAGCAAGAGAAGCAGCATCGGGGCACGGCCGAGCCATCCGCTCAGGACGTCGAGGAGGTGGGCGCCAACTCGGCCGCCGTGGAACAGGCCGACGAGCTCAAAGACCAGATCGACGGGCTCCTTGACGAGATCGACGAGGTCCTGGAATCCAACGCCGAGGAGTTCGTCAAGAGCTATATCCAGAAGGGCGGGGAGTAGGGGCGCTCCCAGCCGGATTAGCCTGAACCCGTGACCCTTCCGCTGTACACCCCGGATGAGGATCCCGGTCCAAGTTTCCTCGGACTCCTGGCCAAACTGGGCCTTCGGCCGTCTCAACCGGCCGAGCCTGTTGACTCCGCCTTAGTTACCCACGGCACGACCGTGGTGGCTATCCGCTACCGGGATGGGGTCCTCATGGCCGGGGACCGCCGGGCCACCAGCGGCAGCCTGATCAGCTCCCGGAGTATGGAGAAAGTGTTTCCGGCTGACTCTCACTCGGGAGTGGCTATCTCCGGGGTGGCTGGCCCGGCCATGGAGATGGTTCGGCTTTTCCAACTACAACTCGAGCACTACGAAAAGGTCGAAGGGGTGCCCCTCAGCCTGGACGGCAAGGCCAATCAGTTGAGTGTCATGCTCCGAGAAAATCTACCGGCCGCCATGCAGGGCTTGGCTGTCGTGCCCATCTTCGCTGGATACGACCAGCGTTCTGGGACAGGAAGACTCTTCCAGTTTGATATAACGGGCGGACGCTACGAGGAAGGCGACTACGCGGCGGCCGGGTCGGGCAGTTTGCATGCCTCGACCGTGGTGAAACTCCGGCACCGCGACGACCTAGACGGTGACGGTGTGGTGGACGTTGCCGTCGAGGCGTTGTTCCAGGCTGCCGACGAGGACAGTGCCACCGGGGGGCCGGATCCGTTACGGGGGATCTATCCCGTCGTGGCGCGTATTACAGCTGAGGGGTTTGAGCGCCTGGACGAATCGGAGGTGGCTGAACGGACTGATGCCTTCGTAACCAGCCTGGGTGACAGTTACCGGTGACCGGAAACGCTTGAGCGGGAGGAGTGGGGTTATGACGATGCCGATGTATGTCTCGCCTGAGCAGTTGATGAAGGATCGGGCCGACTATGCCCGCAAGGGCATCTCCCGTGGACGGGCTGCAGTGGCTTCCACCTACGCCGACGGTGTCCTGTTGTGCGCCGAGAATCCGTCCAACACCCTTCGGAAAGTCGGGGAGATCTACGACCGAATCGCTTTCGTTGGGGTCGGCAAGTACAGCGAGTTTGACCAACTGCGCATTGCTGGGGTGCGCCATGCCGACCTAAAGGGCTACTCGTTTAGTCGTGACGATGTCGACGCCCTTTGGCTGGCTAACCAGTACGCGCAGATCCTCGGTCAATACTTCACCCACGAGATGAAGCCGCTCGAGATCGAAATGATCGTGGCTGAGGTCGGGGAGGAGAGCGCGTCGGATCAACTGTTCCACCTGCTCTACGACGGCACGGTCATGGACACTCGTGGCTTCATGGTGATCGGCGGGGAGGCCGACACCATCCGAGGACGCATGGAGGAGGAGTGGGGCCAGGAGATGGCCCTTTCCGCGGCGGTTTCCGTTTCGGTGTCAGCATTGGCCGGCCCGGACCGCACTCTGGTTCCCGATGACCTCGAGGTGGCGGTCCTGTCCCGGGAGAACGGACGACGGGCCTTCGGACGTCTCGAGGGTGGTGACCTGGCCGGACTGCTCGACTGAGGGTCTGCGACCGACCCGCAGCGACCGTACTGGAGGCCCTGATATGCAGCGCCGGATCTACGGGATCGAGAGCGAGTACGGCGTAACCTGCACCGCCGACGGCCAACGGCGCCTGAGTCCCGACGAGGTGGCCCGCTACCTGTTCCGGCGGGTGGTGTCTTGGGGGCGGAGTTCGAACGTCTTCCTCCAGAACGGTTCCCGGCTCTACCTCGACGTCGGATCCCACCCCGAGTATGCGACCCCAGAGTGCGATTCGGTACGGGATGTCGTCACCTACGAGAAGGCGGGCGAGCGGATTCTTGAACAACTGGCGGGTGATGCCGAGGAACGACTCCGCGAGGAGGGCATCGATGGTCGGATCTTCTTATTCAAGAACAACACTGACTCTGCCGGGAACTCCTACGGTT
>JAKUSA010000093.1 GCA_022449565.1 Acidimicrobiales bacterium
CGGTATTCGATTCCACTAACCGCCCTCGCCCTCATCGGGTGGGTTCCCCGCTGGCTGGTGGCCCGCCTGCCAGCCCAGCAGGCGGGAAATGATAAGGCGGCCGTCGGGTCGGTGGCCCTGGCGGTGGGAGTCGCTCTGGTCTTCTCAGTGGTGACCTGGCTAGTGACCGGCGACGAGATTCCCTTCGGCTGAATCACCGGACGGAGGAGGAACGCTGCTCCGACAGTTCCGACACCGCGGCGACCGCCAGACACAGGATGGCCACAACCCCTAGAACGTGGTACTGCTCGAAGAACAACGGCCAGACGAAGTCGCGGGGGTAGCGGAAACGGATCTGGTCGACAGCGATCATCACCACAGCCGAGGCCATGGCCACTAGGGCGGCGACCGTCGGAGCGCTTCGGGGAAGGCGGCACCGTTCGACCAGGGTGTAGCCGATGCCCATCACCAAAGCAGCGACAGGCCATGACGGCAGGTTGGCCAGGCAGAACCCGACGATCCCGGTTGCCATCGCCGCGCTGCGCCATCCGCCAGCCCCGGTAGACACCCTCCTCGTCAGACCGGCCACCCGGACCGGATCGGGTGCACATCCACTGTCCGGGCGGCCCCGAACGGCGAGAACCAGTGCCCCTAGGGCACCCAGTAGTGAGATGGCCAGCGCCGCCCACACCCAGCGTTGGGGCGTCCACGTCAAGCCCAGGCGGAGCGGCCCTGTGGCCTCCCCCGGGTCGACCAGCCATCCGTTGGCGTAGCCATCGACTAGTAGGGGAGCGTCGGCCACTGTCCCAGTCGGCCCCGTGAGGCGCCAGCCGCCGCTGTGGCTCTGGCCCAAGATCAGCCAGAACGGCTCGTTGGCCTCGACGACCTCGATGTCATAGGACGTTCGGGTCTCCTCGAGTACCCGGAGGGTGGGCAATTCACCAACCGGGGCTATCCGCGTGGGATCCGAGAACGCCACTAGGCGGTCGAGAGCCAGGCCTGTCAACCGGCCCGGTGCCGTCGAGATCCTATGGTTGCCCGCGCCGAGGTAGATCGGTTCCCCACAATTCTCGACGACCAGTGGTCGGCCGGCCAACGCGTCACGACTGCTGCCGCGGACCCGGATAGCCCGAGGGAGTCCGTCTACTTGAAGTAGGTCGGACCGGCAACCAGTGTCGAACACGGCAGGCCTGCTTCCGACCGGGACGCCCTCCACTTCGACGATGCCAACCGGCAGAACTTTCGGAAGTCCCGAATACCAGTCCATGGTGACCTGTTGGGCAACCTCGTCGAGGCGGACGGTAAGGGTCCGACTGCTGAACGCGCCGGTGGGGAGACCAACGGTGATCCGACCCGCCTGAGCCTGGGTCGTCCCGGGAAGGGCGAGGCTGGCCACCGGCCCGTCGTCGGCCAGCACGGTCACCCGGCTGGGTGTCGAGTGGTAACGATCCGCCAGGTAGGTGAGGGTGAGGTCCTGGTAGTCAATCGGCCCATCAGTCGCCAAGGTCACAGTGGCGCCTGTCGGGTCACCGAAGCGACTCTGCCAGGCCGTTGCCGGATCGCCATCGAAGGCCGAGCGGCCCCCGGAGCGGAGGTCGCCGGGAAGCCGCTCTGAGGCTGTCGCCGCGGATTCGCCGGACCAGAGCATTTCGTCGATGAGGTCTTCCGAGGCGTGCGGAGAGATCCGGACCTCGCCCCGGATGTCGAATGTCCTCGCCCACGGAATGGTGAACGAGCGGTCCAGTGACTCCTCCGGGTCAGCCCGGATCGGGTCCAGCGGATCAGACCGTTGGCGGGTGGCCAGGATGACAAGTTCGGCACCGCGGTCCGGACCGAGGGCGGCCGCCAGGTCGACGGGCATCCGAAGAGTCTCTTCGGGAGTCACTCCGGCCACAGTCACCTCGGCGAACCCGACGCCCGTGACTCCCGCGTAGTAGTCGAGGGTACCGACGTCAGTGCCCCGAATCTCGAGGACGATCCTGCCGACGACCCGGTTGGGCAGCTGAATTACCTGACCGGGTACCGACCGTGAGGTGTCGTCGAGAACCACGTCGACCTGGGTGCCATCGAGGTGGACACGTAGGTCGGTGATCCAACGGTTCTGGCCCTCCAGCTCGGCCTGGAGGACGGTGAGCGACGGCACCGGCGTCGGTTCAGACAACTCGAGCAGCAGTCGCTCACCTACCACGCGGTTGAAAGCGCCGACCGTCCAGGCCGTGGCCAGTGAGCCGTCGACCGCGTGGAAAGGACGATCCCCTGCGGTGAAGGTGACCGGGTTGCCGTAGGCCGAGGCGCTGACCCGTAGTCCGCTCTGGACGGCGACTGTCTGATGATCGGTTTGACCGCCGGGAACGGCCAGCCGGTGGTCGGAGAGGTCGTTCCGCATTGGCTGTTCTTCGGCTCTTTCCGTGTAGCCGGCGGTCTCACGAATGGTTCCCCAGCGTTGGCCGTCCTTCCGGTTGGTATCGGTGATGATGATCCGGGCGCCCGGCCCGGCCAGGTCACGGAGCACCTCTGGCTGTCCAGCAAGGGTGGCGCTGAACAACACCGGTCGTCCCGGCTGGATCAGTCCCTCACCGGCCGCCGCTACCAAACCTTCGGCGTCGCCAGCCAGGATGATGGCCCGTTTCGGGTCGGCGACGCGCAGGATCCCAACGGGATCCAGCACAGGAAGGACTACCGCCTGGTAAGGATCCGGGGTTCCGGCCGGCCGGGCCAACGTGTGTTCGTCAAGAAGAGGCCTCTCCGGCCCAGCCAGGTTGGGGACCGGTTCACCAAAGCCGACCGGCTCACTGAATCCGGGAGCCGCTCGCAAGTCGGCCCACAGGTCGGGGGGTCGAGGCGTACGGAACCGCTCGTACTGCAGGTCGGCTCGGAACACCACGTCGCCTGCCCCCAGCAGCCTGGCGAGGGGAGCCAGCCCATCAGGGTCAAACCGACCCTCCTGGATCTCCGCATCGAAGGCCACCATGAGGGCCGCCGAAGCCTCGGTACCCAGCGGAATCAACTCCCGGGAGGCGTGCGACCGATCCATCAGGCCCGGGAGAAGCGGGTCACCCGAGTTGCCCCACCTGTGGGTGGCGAAATCCGTACCTGGTACCTCCAGCACGCGGGTGTTGTGGGGCCGGGCATCCAGGTAGGCGGCGGTCTCGTGCCAGTAGTCCGGAACGTCTTCCGGGCGTTGGACCAGTTCACCAAGCATTTCGCCCCGCCACATGGGCGACAGGTTTGCCACAACCAGCACGCAGGCCACCAATACGACCGGACCCTCGAGGCGGGGTCTCCAACGGGCTACCGCTTCAACTCCGGCACCCAGGAGAACCGCCGTACCCAGCACGGCCAGGGGCAGAACCCGTGGGGTGCTGCGCAGGGCCAGTCCTGCATCGGTCAGAGTCAATTCCCGGAAGAGGCGACCCAACGGGGACGGGGCGTCGTAGGGGTGGGCGCCCACGCCGATCAGTAGGCCAACCACCATCAGAGCCAGCACATGCCCCCGGTGGCGGAAGCGGACCAGTGACGCGATGAGCAGCCCGAGGAGTGGCACAGCGAAGGAAAGGGGGAGGGCCCAGCGGGTGTAGGAGGTCGCGGGTTCCACCCAAGCCCCGAGACGACCCTGACCGTAGAAGTACCAGTAACCGAGCCCCCGAAAGAGCTCCGGTGCGGTCGCCGCGTCAGAGACCACCCGGTAGTTCTCGGTCAGTCGCAGCGTCGGCAGGCCGTGGGCCGCCTGGACGGCCAAGCCAACCATCCACCACAGTCCGGTGGCCACAAAGACAACGCCGATTCGCCATGTGGTGGCCACTACCCGACGCCACGGTGCAGAGCGGTCAAGGCCCGACCAGACCAGCCAAACCACGGGTCCCAAGCCGACCAGAAGCAACGAACTGGCGTTGACTCCTCCAACGGTGAGGGTCACGAGGCCGAATAAGGCAGGGTGGCGCCTCCCGGGGGTGCGCAGGGACCGCTGGGCCAGAGCCAACAACCATGGCAGGCCGGCCCAGGGTAAAAGGATCACCGAGTGGCGGTCCACGTAGTTAAGGAGATACGGGCTGAGCATGTAGGCCAATGAGGCCACCAGAACCCCGCCCCCCTTCCACCCGAGAGTTCTGAGAACCCACCGGTACCCTTGGCCCGCCCGTAGTAGGACGGTTCGCAGCCAGAGGCGTTGTACCACCCAGTCGGGGAGTCCCACGACCTCGCCGGCCAGGAAGAACGGACCGATCGGCCACAGGTAGCCGATGTTCTGATGGGTGACCGTTCCTAGCCCGAACTCCGGCTGCCACATGTAGGGGGCCCGGGCCAGGAAGCGAGCCGGGTCGAGGTAAAGGTAGGCCTTGGTGTCGGCGGCCAGACGTCCCGGGTCGTTGGCCAGCAACGGCACGTAGGCCAGAACGGCGATCACCGCCTGGTGAAGCCGATCGCTGGTCGCCCGGGTGGTCGTTCCGCTCATCGATCTCGGACCGTGGAGGCCAGGACCCGAAAGGCCTCAGTGGCGGTCCGCTGCCAGTCGAAGCGGTTCGACCACTCCCTAGCCCCAGCACCCAGCCGATCCCGCAGAAGCGGGTTGGAAAGGATCTCTGTTAGCCGCCCGACGAGTTCCGTGCGGTCTTCAACCAGGAAGCCTGAGATCCCATCGGCGATGGCGTCCATGTGCCCCGGAATGCGGGTGGCCACGCTCGGGGTGCCGCACCGGGCCGCCTCGGTAAGGGTCATACCCCACCCCTCGCTGGACGATGCGCTGGCCACCACCCAGGCCCGGCGGTAGGCGTCGAGCAGACCGTCATCGTCGACTCTCCCCCGGATCCTGACCCAGGATCCGGCGCCTAAACGGGCCGCCGTCCGGCGGAGGTCTCCTTCGGCATCCCCGGTGCCGATCACCTCCAGCCGTACCTCGGGGATCTTTTCCCGAACCAACTCAACAGCTTCAATCAGCATGTCGACCCGCTTGTAGGGGGCCAGGCGGCCTGCGACAACGACTAGGGGTTCGACTGACCGGGAGCCGCCGGGAACGAATCGTTCGTCCACCCCGGGTTCGACCACGTGAACCTGCTCTCCGTTGAGGTGCAGTGCCTCGCACAGTTCGACCCGGGACGATTTGGAAAGGGTCACCACGGGTGTCGACCGGTAGAAGGGGGGCGCCAGCCGTCTTTCGAAAAGGGATCCCAACTGGGCGGCCACCGGGGGGAGCACGGTCGGCCAGAGCAGTCCGTGGTGATGGTGGAGCAGCACCATCCTGGGCCCATGGGCCCACACAGGGGTCAGGAACGGCACGCCATTCCAGATCTCGACGATGGCGTCTCGCGGGCCGTGTCGGCCCACAAGTTCGGCAACGACAGCTCTAGGGAAGACCGTGTAACGCCCTCCACGTCTTATTACCCGGTAGCTGTCGCGGCTGCCCTGCTCGGCCAGGCCCGGGGCTCCGGAAGTCCGAACCGTGACCTCTAGGCCGGCGGCCGCCCAACGGCGGACCACCTGGTGGGCGTGGATTTCGGATCCGCCGGCTTCCGGGTCGTCGAAGTCGCGCCAGGCCAGCACGTGTACCCGCCGGATCCCCGAGGAGGAGGCGAGCGCGTCGAGGTCGCCAGCGGGGAGCCGGCCGGCGGAGTGTTCGGCGACCATGCCGTGCGCATGGTAGTCCCGGGTCAGGTGGCTCCCGGGTCGTGGATTCCCAGGTGGCAGACTCGTTCCTCCGATGCTGTTCCCGACCGTCACCTTTGCCATCTTCCTCACCCTGGTCCTTGGGGCGCACACCGTTCTGTTGGGACGGCCCAGGGCCTGGAAGGCCACGATGCTGGCTGCCAGTTACGTCTTCTACGCCTGGTGGGACTGGCGGTTTCTGACCCTCATCTGGCTGTCGACCGCGGTGGACTTCGTGGCCGGTCGAGCTCTCAGGGCCTCTGGTTCGCCCACCCGGCGGCGACTGCTGCTGGTTCTGAGCCTGGCCACCAACCTGGGGATGCTCGGGTTCTTCAAGTACGCCGACTTCTTCGTCGAGTCGTTCGTGAATCTGATGGCCGACCTCGGGCTGGCGGTATCAGCCCAACCGCTGGGAATCATCCTCCCGGTGGGTATCAGCTTCTACACCTTCCAGACGATGTCCTATTCGATCGACATCTACCGCGGACGGCTTGAGCCCACCGAGTCACTCCTGGACTTCGCCCTGTTCGTCGGATTCTTCCCGCAACTGGTAGCTGGCCCGATCGTGAGGGCCCGTGACTTCCTGGCCCAGTTGGCCACCGATGACCGGACCCCGATCGATACGGGCCGCTCACTCCGGTTGATCCTCGGCGGCCTGTTCAAGAAGATTGTCATCGCCGACGTTCTGGCCACCCAACTTGTGGACGGGGTGTTCGCCAATCCGGGGGGCGCAACCGGACTGGAGACCCTGCTGGCCATCTACGGCTACGCCCTGCAGATCTACGGCGACTTCAGCGGCTACAGCGATATCGCCATCGGTAGCGCCCTGCTGCTCGGGTTCCGGTTCAGCGACAACTTCGACCAGCCCTACCGGGCGGCCAGCCTGCAGG
>JAKUSA010000094.1 GCA_022449565.1 Acidimicrobiales bacterium
CCTGCCAGGCGCGGTTCACGATGCTCACCTCGACCTGCTTGATGGTCACCGGCGGTTCGCTGATCCCCAGGACGCACGCGCCCTCGCACGGGGCCGGGCAGAGACGACCGGTAAATTCGGGGAAATTGTTGGTGGCGTGCAGTCGGTCGCTGGCCTCTCGCCACTGTTCTCGGTAGACGAGGTCGTTCCAGTCGGGAATCAGGTTGCCCAGCGGACAGCCGTGGATACAGAACGGGATCCCACAGTCCATGCAGCGGCTGGCCTGGGCCTGAAGCTTCTCCTCAGGGAAGGGCTCGTAGACCTCGCGCCAGTCGGTCAGTCGGACGGCAACTGGCCGTCGTTCCGGGAGTTCACGCTCGTGCTCGAGGAAGCCGCGGATGTCACCCATGAGATTCCCCTAGCCGTGAGCCACGGCCATCACCGCGGCCACTTCATCACGACCGGCGGCCCGGGCGGCGGCAGCGGCCTCCAGGACGCGCTTGAAGTCCACCGGCATGACCTTCACGAAGGAGGAAGCCGAACCGGACCAGTCGCCGAGGAGCCGTCTGGCCACCTCGGAGCCGGTCTCGTCTCTGTGGCGGCCCACCACCCCGTTAAGCCACTCCAGGTCGTCAGGGTCGGGTTCTTCGACCAGGACCATCTCCTGGTTGACCCGGTGTGGGAACGTACCGGTTGGGTCGTAGACGAAGGCCACTCCGCCCGACATTCCCGCCGCAAAATTCCGGCCGGTTGGCCCGAGGATCACAGCACGACCGGCAGTCATGTACTCGCAGCCGTGGTCGCCAACGCCCTCCACCACGGCCAGGGCACCCGAGTTACGGACGCAGAACCGTTCCCCCACCAGGCCGCGTAGAAATACCTCGCCGGACGTGGCGCCGTAAAGGACGACGTTCCCGGCGATGACCTGGTCCTCGGCGTCGAATGGCGAGTCGTCGGGGGGCCTGATCACGATTCGACCGCCGGACAGGCCCTTGCCTACGTAATCGTTGGCGTCACCGGTCAGGCGCAGGCTGATTCCGTGAGGGACGAACGCCCCGAAACTGTTGCCAGCCGATCCGGCTAGGTCAATGGCGATGGTCTCGTCGGGAAGACCGGTGCCTCCGTATCGACGGGTAACTTCGAAGCCGAGGAGAGTTCCGACGGTGCGATTGACGTTGCGGATCGGGGTGGTGATCCGAACCGGGGTCCCGTCGGTCAGCGCCGGTTCGGCCTCGACGATGAGTTTCTGGTCGAGGGCGTGTTCGAGCCCGTGGTCCTGGGCCACCGCCTGGTGGCGGACCCTGTCCTTGGGTAGGTCGGGAACGTGGAGTATCGGGGTGAGGTTGAGGCCGGCCGCTTTCCAGTGGTCTACTGCCCCGGAAACGTCGAGGCATTCGGCCTGGCCGATGGCCTCCTCGAGTGTCCGGAAACCAAGGCTGGCGAGGATCTCGCGGACCTCCTCAGCTACAAACTCGAAGAAGTTGATGACGAATTCGGGCCGACCAGTGAACTTCTTGCGCAGCTCGGGGTTCTGGGTCGCTACTCCTACCGGACAGGTGTCCAGGTGGCAGACCCGCATCATCACGCAACCCAGGACGACCAGTGGCGCTGTGGCGAATCCGAATTCATCGGCTCCGAGCAGAGCCGCCACGACAACGTCGCGGCCCGTCTTGAGTTGTCCGTCGACCTGTACGACGATGCGATCCCGGAGGTCGTTGAGGAGCAGGGTCTGCTGGGTCTCGGCTAGGCCCAGCTCCCACGGTGCCCCAGCGTGCTTGATGGAGGTGAGCGGTGAGGCGCCGGTTCCCCCGTCGTGCCCTGAGATGAGAACCACGTCGGCGTGCCCCTTCGAAACCCCAGCGGCGACGGTGCCCACCCCCACTTCAGCCACCAGTTTCACGTGCACCCTGGCCCGGGGGTTCGAGTTCTTCAAGTCGTGGATCAACTGCGCGAGGTCTTCGATCGAGTAGATGTCGTGGTGAGGCGGTGGTGAGATGAGACCCACGCCGGGCGTGGAGTGGCGAGTCTTGGCGATCCACGGGTACACCTTGTGACCCGGCAGTTGCCCTCCCTCGCCGGGCTTGGCGCCCTGGGCCATCTTGATCTGTAGGTCGTCGGCGTTGACGAGGTACTCGCTGGTCACCCCGAACCGCCCTGAGGCCACCTGCTTGATCGCTGACCGTCGCAGGTCCCCGTTGGCGTCGGGAACGAAACGCTCCGGGTCCTCACCACCCTCGCCGGTGTTGGACTTCGCTCCGATCCGGTTCATGGCCACGGCCAGGGTTTCGTGAGCCTCGGCGGAGATCGACCCGTAGGACATCGCTCCAGTGGCGAATCGTTTGACGATCTCGGCGACTGGTTCGACCTCGTCGATCGGCAGTGGCGGGCGAAGGTCGTCGCGGAAGCGGAACAAGCCTCGCAAGGTGGCCAGTTCCCGGGCCTGCTCGTCGATTCCTGCCGTGTACTGGCGAAAGATGTCGTAACGGCCCTCGCGGGTGGCGTGTTGGAGACGGAACACGGTTTCCGGGTTGAACAGGTGCACCTCGCCCTCGCTACGCCACTGGTACTCACCTCCCGCCTCGAGGGTGCGGTGAGCCCGCTCGCCAGGGTTGCGGGGAAAGGCCAGGCGATGCCGGGCGGCAACCTCTTCGGCCAGCACGTCGTAGCCCACCCCGTCTAGTCGGCTGACTGTGCCAGTGAAGCAGTCGTCGACGACGCCGTGGCCGAGCCCTAGGGCCTCGAAGATCTGGGCTCCGCAGTAGGAGGCGACCGTGGAGATCCCCATCTTGGACATGATCTTCCGGATCCCCTTGTCGCAGGCCGTGATGAAGTTCTCCCGTACCCGGTCGGAACCTAGGTCTGTCGGCATCCCGAACCGCTGGGAGGCCGCGAGGAGCTCGACGGCTTCGAAGGCCACATACGGGCAGACTGCAGCGGCCCCGTATCCGACGAGCAGGGCTATGTGGTGCACTTCCCGGGCGTCACCGCTCTCGACGACAATCCCCACCTGGGTACGGGTCTTCTCCCTGATTAGGTGGTGGTGGACGGCCCCAGTAGCTAGCAGGGACGGGATGGGTGCCAGGTCGGGGTCCAGTCCCCGGTCGGAGATCACCAGGATGTTGACCCCGTCGGCGATGGCCGCTGAAGCCCCGGTGCGCAGATTGTTCAGGGCCGTAGTGAGGCCAGCTTTGCCGTCGGCCACCACGTAGCGGGCGTCTAAGACTTTGGCGCGAAATCCTTCCGGGCCTCCGGGTGATTCGATACCTATTAGGGCGGCCAGTTGGTCCTCGGTGATCACCGGGTGTGGAAGGTGGACCCGGCGACAGGCCTGCGGTCCCGGGTTGAGGAGGTTTCCCTCGGAGCCGACAGTTATGCACACCGCGGTGATGAGCTCCTCCCGGATAGCGTCCAGCGGCGGGTTCGTGACCTGGGCGAACAACTGTTGGAAGTAGTCGAAGAGTTGTCGGGGCCTGTTCGACAGGGCAGCCACCGGAGTGTCTGTTCCCATCGAGCCGAGGGCCTCCTTAGCGTCCCGGGCCATCGGTGCCATCAGCATCTTGAGTTCTTCGAGGGTGTATCCGAACAATTGCTGGCGTTGGACCGGTGTTCCCTCCTCGCGTACTTCCCGCTCAATCGGGGGAAGGTCGTCGAGGTGGACCAGGTTCCGGTCCAGCCAGGTCTCGTAGGGGTGGGCGGCGACCAGTTCGGCCTTGATCTCGTCGTCGCGAATGATTCGTCCCCGGACGGTGTCGATGAGGAACATCCGTCCCGGTTGAAGCCGTCCTTTCTCAACGACCTTAGAAGAGGGGATGTCGAGGACACCGACCTCGCTGGCCATGACGACCAGACCATCGTCGGTCACCCAGTACCTGCTGGGCCGGAGGCCGTTGCGGTCCAAGACGGCGCCGATCACCGTCCCGTCGGTGAAGGCGATCGATGCGGGACCGTCCCAGGGTTCCATGAGGGTTGCGTGGTACTGGTAGAAGGCCCGGCGCTCGGCTTCCATCTCGCCGTGGTTCTCCCAGGGTTCGGGGATCATCATCAGAACGGCCTCAGGGAGAGGGAAGCCGCCGAGGGTGAGCAACTCAAGGACCTCGTCGAAGGTCGCGGTATCACTGGCTCCCGGGGTGCAGATCGGAAACAGCCGTTCCAGGTCGCCGGGAAGGAGATCGGTGGCCAGGAGGGCCTCCCGGGCTCGCATCCAGTTCCGGTTGCCCTGCACGGTGTTGATCTCCCCGTTGTGGGCCAGCATCCGGTACGGGTGGGCCAGCGGCCAGGAAGGGAAGGTGTTCGTCGAGAAGCGTGAGTGGACCAGGACCATGGCGCTGGTCACTCGGGGATCGGTGAGCTCAGGGTAATAACCGGCTAGTTGCGGAGTGGTGAACATCCCCTTGTAGACAATGGTTCGCGCCGACAGGGACGGGAAGTAAACACCCTCGTGGTGTTCGGTGCCCGATCCAATGCCGGTGTCCCTAGCTCCGGATCGTTCGCCGATCTCCCGCTCGGCCCGCTTCCGGAACGGGTAGATGAGGCGGTCGAGCCCGATTCCGGATGCGTCGGGGTCGGTGGACGAGGTCAGGAAGAGTTGGCGGATCACAGGTTGTGCGGCGCGAGAAGCCAAGCCGAGCATCGAGTCGTCCGTCGGCACGTCCCTCCAGCCGAGAACCTGCAGGTCTTCATCAGCGGCTAGGGACTCGAGAAGGGCCACCGCCTCCTCGGTCTGGGTGGGATCGCCGGGAAGGAACGTCATGCCGGTGGCGTACCGACCGGCCTCGGGCAGGTCGAAGTCCACGACCCCGCGGTAGAAGCCGTCGGGGACCTGCAACAGGATTCCGGCGCCGTCGCCGGAGTTCTTCTCGGCACCTAGTGCTCCTCGATGCTGCAAATTGCAGAGGGCTTCTAGGCCGTAGGCCACGATCTCGTGGCTGGCTTCCCCCCGGAGGTTGCAGACGAAGTTGACCCCGCAGGCGTCGTGTTCGAAGCGGGGGTCGTAAAGGCCTTGCGGTGCAGGTAGGCCCCACCTGTGGACCGGTGTGGCCCGGGGGGCTCGGCCTGCTGGGGTCGTTGTCATGGTGCCTTGGTCGTGCCGGGCGGGTCCGGCCGGTGTGGTATGGGTCGGCTCCGAGCACCGTCGATCGGAACTTGCCCGTGGGGAACCTGGGACGGGGGCACGCCCTCCGTCTAGTTCCCGGTGGTTGGGAGGGGAAAGCCCCGCCACATTGCGGATCCGGCGTTCCCGACTGGCTTTCCAGTCTAGGGGCGGAGGGTCAACTTGGGTCGAGTCACCGCGAGAACCGGCGCCACCACCGGTCCGGTCGACGGACAGGGGCGTGCCGTTGAATGGCTCGGTAGGGGGCGACCACCATGAGCAGCATCGGGAAGATCTCCAGCCGCCCGACAAGCATCAGGAGGGCCAGGACCATACGGCCCGGCGAGCTGTAGCCGTCCACGAACGAGGCGGTGGGGCCGGCCTGGTTAAGGGCGGGGCCCATGTTTCCCAGTGCGCTGGCCACCCCGCTGAGAGCGGTGAGGAGGTCGCTGCCCAGGGCAGCCACCACCAGTGTCCCTCCGACTAGGAACATCCCGTAGACGACAACGAATCCGGCGACCCGTTCGACGAGGTGGTCGGCGACGACCATGTTCCCGAAACGCACCGGGAGGATGGCCCGGGGGCGTCGGATTGAGCGGAGGGTCCGATAGGCATGGGCGGCACCGATGCGGAGCCGCATCACCTTGACCCCGCCCGAGGTTGAACCGGTGCACCCCCCAAAGACCAGCAGGAAGAGCAGGAGCACCTGCGGTCCAGCTGGCCAGCTGGCGAAGTCGCCCGGTCCTCCCCGGGTGGTGGCGTTCCCGAACCCGCCGCTGGTACCTAGGGTGACCACGTTGAACGCCCCGTTGCGTAGAGCCGTGGCCGGTCCGTAGCCGTCGGCACACAACATGAGGGTGGCCAGGAGGGTCCCGACGCCCAGGACACCCAGGTAGCCCCTGAACTCGGGGTCCCGGTGGTGGAGTGGTCGTCGTGTACCGAGGGAGCGGGCGTGCAGGGTGAA
>JAKUSA010000095.1 GCA_022449565.1 Acidimicrobiales bacterium
TCCCTGACCCTCATGCAGGCGACCAGTGACGAATCCGAGATGGGCCGGGTGAACGCGGCCCACCAGTTCGTACGCACTCTGAGCATCACGTTGGCAGTAGCACTTGGAGGAGCGGTGATCCTGTCGGTGGTGGAGGCCCAGGTAGGTGACGTGGAGACGGTACGGGGCGTGCTGGCCGGAGAGGACATCACGGTGGGTGCCGAGACCATGGCCGCGGTGGGAGACGGTTTGGCGTGGGCTCACGTTCCGAGCGTGACTATCGCTCTGGGGTGCTTGATCGTGGCGGTGTCCCTCATTCGTCGCGAGAAGGATTGAGTCGCCGGCGACTATGGCTCAAAACAGTGGTGGGAGTCGCGACGACATTGGAGATTGCCGGCACGAATGTCTCGAGCTATTCCCCGCTCTCTTCCTCGAGGAAGCGACTGCGCACGTGAGCCCATCTCTCGCCACCGTCGATTGTGATGCATTCCCCGGTCATAAAGTCGGATTCGACGAGAAAGCGCACCGCAGCTGCTACCTGCTTGGCGTCTCCCCAGGTTCCCTTGAGGGTCCGTTGGGCCAGGTGCTCGATTTGTTCTTGGGTGAAGCGCGTCGCCGGAATCGTTGGCCCCGGGGCAATGGCATTGACGCGAACTGTCGGTGCCAGCTCGACTGCTAGTTGTCGAGTGAGGGCTAGAAGGGCCGCTTTGGCCACCGAGTGAGCCCCTCGGTTGGGCCAAGGATGCCAAGCCGAGAGGTCGACCAGATTGATGATTGACCCGGTGCCCCGCCGAGTCATCCCAGGAGCTGCCGAGTTTGATAGGTGGTAGGGGCCGTGTAGCACGACGTCGAAGGAGTCGTACCACCCCTGATGGTCCGTGGTCGGGAACGGGGTGGGGGTGAATGAGGAAGCGTTATTGACCAGAACGTCGACTGGACCGAGATCCCGTTCGACTTGTTCCACGGCTCTAGCGCAGTCCGCCGGTTCGGTTAGGTCAAGCTCGATAGCACAGGCGTCAACGCCTCTACTGCAAAGATCCTCCAGAGTGTTCAAGGCCGCGTCATGGGAACTCCGATAGGTAATGGCGACATTTGCGCCTGCGTCGGCTAGTCCCTGCGCGATGTGCCGCCCAATGCGGTTGGCTGCGCCAGTGACCATGGCCGTGGCCCCTTCCAGATCCATTGGCGGAGTGTATGGGCCGTCACGGGTTGGGGGAGGCGGGAAGTAGGTTCAGCAGATGCTGGAGCGACCGCGGAGCCCTAATCGGGACCATGCAGGGACAGGAACCGCCGTGAGGGCCTACCGAACTGGTTGGTGGTTGGGGAACCAGCGCTGATGGAAGCCGATGTGATTGTTGTAGGTGGTGGCCACAACGGACTTATCTGTGCTGCCTACCTCGCTCGGGCCGGCGTGGACACCCTGCTGCTGGAAGCTGCCCCTGACGTTGGTGGCTGCGCGTCGACGGTTGACGACCTTGGTGCCCGCTTCAATATCTGTAACTGCGATCACACCTTGGTCCGGGCAATGCCAATTATCGACGAGCTTGATCTGGTCGAACACGGTCTGCGTTACGTTGAGCCCGAGGCCGGGTCGATCTGGACGTTTCACGATGGAAGTGACCCGTGGGTGATCTTCCACGACCAAGATCGAACCCTCGGGGGCCTGGCTGAGGCGTACCCGGATCAGGCCGACGCCTATCGGCGCTATCTGGTCGACGCCATGCCCGTAGCGCGACTGGCTTTGGACATGGTTCGGACCCCTCCTTCGGCTGCTGGGTTCGCGGCAACCGCGTTGCGTCGGAACCCCCGCGGCCTCGCGCGGTTGCTCGAATGGTCCCGTCGCAGCCTCGTCGAAGTACTTGGCCGCTACTTCGACGACTGGCGGCTGATCATGCCCGCGGTGACGGTCGGCCCGACGGTCTGGGGTCTTGCTCCCGAAACCCCCGGTACAGGGCTGGCAGCGATTGGCTACGCCACGAGGCACCTGGTTCGTAGCGGTCGACCGGTTGGGGGAAGCGGGGCGCTTACCGACGCTGTCCGAGTCGCGTTTGAGATGGCCGGAGGTCGGGTGCGATGTGGAGCGCGCGTTGACGGTCTGGTTATTGAGTCCGGATCGGTTGCTGGGGTCAGGCTGGTTACTGGCGAAACTCTTTCGGCTGCTGTCGTGGTGGCGGCTTGTGACCCGGCCCGGGTGTTCGTCGACTGGATGGACGACCCCCCGGCCTCGGCCCGGCGGCTTGCAGACCGATGGCGGCGACAGCCGGTTCCTGAAGGATATGAGTCCAAGGTCGATGGGGTGCTGGCCGGTCTACCCGTGCCCCGGTGGGCTGATCTTCTGCGAGATCGCCACCCAGGACTCAACCCGCTCGGCCAGACGGTCGTCGTGTGCCCCAGTCCAGAACAACTCGTTGAGGCTCACCAACTTCGGGATAAGGGCCGTGTGGCTTCCCAGCCCACAATGCTTCTCGACATCCCATCGGTTCCCGACCCGGCCATGGCGCCGGAACCTGGCCGCCATGTCCTCAGCCTCGAGGCTTTATTTACGCCTTACTCCCTTGCCGGCGGGTGGCCCGGTTCAAGCGAACCCGAACGCTGGCTAAATCTGTGGGCTGACCTTATGGAGCCGGGAGCGCTTGACCTAGTAACGGCATGGCGCGCCATGACCCCCGACCGATACGAGGCGGATTTTGCCATGCACCGGGGACACACCCCCTCGTTCGGAGCGTCGCCCTTGGCCGTCTTCTTCGGTCGCCAGCCGGAGCTCACCCGCTACAGGACACCAGTGGACGGGTTATACCTTTCTGGCGCGGGCACCTACCCCGGGGCAGGGATTGTCGGTATGGCTGGACGTAACGTCGCCGATACGGTTCTGGGTGACCTCTCAGGCAGTCTGAACGGGCCCGCTTCCATGTTAGGTGTCGGTCGGTGACTCTCCCTCTCAGCGTCAACCTGATGCCGAAAGGTCCGGTGGCCGAAGTGGCCGACCTGGCCGTCCTGGCCGAGCGGCTCGGCTACCGCCGGTGCTGGGTCTACGACGAAGGACTGGTCACCCGCGATGTCTACGTGACCCTGACCGCCATCGCACTGGCCACCGAGCGGATCCTGCTCGGACCGGGGATCACCAACCCGTACGTGCGCCACCCCGGGGTGACCGCCGCGGCTGTGGCCACAATCGACGAGCTGTCCGGTGGCCGGGCCTTCGTGGGGCTGGGGGCCGGCGGGGGGCTGACCCTCGACCCGTTGGGTATTGACCGTCGTCGGCCCGTGGTCACTGTTGGCCACATGGTCTCAGCCTTACGGAACCTGTTCGCTGGGAAGACCGTGGATCTCGATGGCGAGGTGTTTTCGCTCAAATCGGCATCACTTGACTTCGGTCGGTCGAGCATTGAGGTCATTCTGGCGGGACGTGGCCCGCGGATGGTTGCCCTTGGCGGTGAGGTAGCTGATGGATTCAACCTGAGTTATATCCACAAAGATTTACTGGGTGGACACGTGTCGACTCTGCGTTCCGCTGCACGACGTCACAACCGGCGATTCTTGATCACCTACTCAACAATGTTGGTTACCTCAGAGGAGGAGTTCCGAGAAGCTCGTGCCTCTTTGAGTTTCCGGCTGGTTGATTCTCCGATTGAGGTCCGGGAACTAATCGGAATGACCGAAGCCGAGGCTAATGGGATTCGGGAGGCCCTCGCTGAAGGAGGAGCGGCCGCCGGAGCTGATCTGGTGCGTGAGGAATGGGTGGCCCAGTTCACGATTGTCGGTTCGCCAGAAGAGGCCGGTGCCGAGCTCCGTGATCTACTCGCTCGACAAGGGGTCGACGAATTCCAACTCCCAGTGCAGAGGGCAGAGGGGGCAGCCGCGCTCATCGAACGGACGGCGGCCATGGTGGCCGACGGCTGAGCGCTCCCCTTATCTGAGGTAGTCGGCTAGGTCGACCGCGGGGTAGGCCACCCGCTCGCCGTACTCGCGTCGTTCCCGCTTGTAGGTGGCGTCGATCCCCACCTTGGTACTGATCCCCCGCTGGTCGGCGGTGGGGTCCATTTCGTGGCCCTGGGCGCCGGGGACCGTGAAGACGTCCTCGGACCAGTGAACCCGGTTGGTCAGCGCCCACTGCACCTCGGTCGGTTGGTGGATGTCGACGTCGCGGTCGACGACGATCAAGTGGAGGATGTTGATATGGGCGGCCATGGCCGCCATAGCCAGATTTTTTGGGGTACCCGGGTTGTCCCTCTCGATCTGGACCACGGCCAGGAAGCCGTTGCCGTAGGGCGGGATGTAAACGTCGGCGGTGGGGTCTAGGTGGCGCACGAAGCGGCGGAGAAGTGGTTCCCGGGGTAGCACGTTGCCCAGGTAGACATGCTCGTACCAGCCCGGGATGATCGTCTGGTAGATGGGGTTGTCGCGCCACGAGATCGCGGTGACCTCGAGGGTGGGGCTGTTCCAGGCTTCGCCGTGGTAGCCGTGGAACTCGGCCAGTGGTCCTTCGGATCGACGCTCGGCCGGGTGCAATAGGCCCTCTACGACGATCTCGGCCGCTGCCGGGATGTCGACGTCGATGGTGAGTCCTTGCCGAACCTCTATTCCCCGGCCGCGGATGGCCCCGGCGATGAACAGCTCGTCTACCGGGGTCTTGACTCCGGCGGCGATCATGATCGCTGGGTCGAGCCCGATGGCCAGGGCGATGGGAAAGGGAGCGTCCGGGTCGTCGCGTGATTTCCAGAAGGTTCCCACGTCACGCCACTCGTTGACGTTGAAACCGAAGGTGTGTTCGTCGAGCCGGAGCATCCGGTTGTAACTGAGGTTTCCCCGGCCTGAGATGGGGTCGCGGGCGACGGTTACCGCTCCGGTGATAAACGCCCCGCCGTCGCCCCGGGAGTGGGTGGGAATCGGGAGCAATGCAGTGTCGAGATCGTCGCCTCGGACCGTGTTGGCCTCCCATCCGGCCGAGGCGACGCTGACTGGGGGGATGCCGTTGGCCGGGTCTAGCACCCGTTCCATGACATCGACTGTCTCGCCCTCGTCGCAGCCCAGGGCGATGGCCGCCCGGCGATGTGAGGCCACCCCGCCGCAGAACACCGGCCATGGGCTTCCCTCGACCCGGTTGAACAGGCCGGCCCCCGTGCCGGTGCGGGCCAATGAGGCGGCCACGTCGGCCAGTTCGTACTCGAGGGAGACCGTCCGGTTGATCCGGGCCAGTTGGCCCGCCTCGTCGAGGGTGTCGATGAAACTTGGGAGGTCGACGATGGTGGTCACCGGCGGATCCTACGGCACGCAGACCAGCCCGGGTCCTAACGAGCGCCCGACTCAGTCCGGTCGGTGGATCTGGGCGTGGTGGTCCACCGACGCCACCAGTAGGCCGCGCCGGTAGACCCGGCGGGAAGCCGGGGCCTCGGCGATGGCCGCCCGCACCGACGGTACGTCGATGGCCACCAGATCGGCGGTCGCACCGGGCTGGATGGCCGCTGGCGGGCATCCGATGAGCGTCCGGGCGTGGTCGGTGACCATTCGGTACGCCTCGTCGGGAGTCTGGTGGGCAGCCATGACCAGCAGGGCGGCGGTCTCCAACGGGTCGCTTCGGCCGACCAGGTTGAACGGATCCTGAATGTTGTCGGCACCTGCCGCGACCAAGACGCCTGCCTCCTGAAGAGCTGTTATTGCAGTAAGGCCCCGAGGGGTGGCTTTCGGACGCCTGCGTCCTTGGAGAAACAAGTTGGTATGAGGGAGGGTGATGACGGCGATCCCCGCTTCAGCGACCTCCCGGGCCACAGAGACCTGAACGTCGGGTTCCTGCATGCCCAAGGTCACGCAGTGGCTAGCCGTCACCGGATGTTCAAATCCGGTCTTGACCACCTGGCGGGCCAGGTCGCGCAGTGTGAGCACCGCTGGGTCAAGCATCTCATCGACGTGCAGGTCGAGGCCCATCCCGGCCTCGGTAGCGACGGCTAGAGAGTGGGCGATCAACCCGGGACCGTCGGGGTCGAGGTGCGGACAGCCGCCTATCAGGTCGACACCGACCTCGATTGCCGCGTCCAGCGCGTCA
>JAKUSA010000096.1 GCA_022449565.1 Acidimicrobiales bacterium
TTCCCGGAAGGCCGGCAGTACCAGGCTGAGCCGGCGGTGGCCGGGCTCCAGGGGGAGCAAACCCGGCTGGTCCTGGTCGACTCGTACCGCCCGGAACAGCAGAAACCTGTAGGCGACGGCCCGGACCACCGCGGCGGCCATTACCGCCGTGACCTTGGCCGCCAGGTCGGCGCCGGTGCCCTCGCCAGTGCGGACCGTGGCCAGGCCCACCAGGTCGACGACGCCGGCCATGACGACAACGGTGGCGAACATGGCCGGTTCCCTGATCCAGCGGGCGAACGGGTCGTCGCGCAGGGTGACCAGCCGGTGGAGGGTGCTGGCAACCAGGGCCGCTCCGAGCAGGGCCACCAGGTCGGCGGCGACAACGGACCACCCGGCCGAGAGGAGGGCCACGGCCAGGCCGACGTCCACCGCGGTGGCCACCAGGCCGACGGCGGCGAAACGGCGCAACCAGGAAGTCATGGTTCCAACTCCGGGTTCATCTCCGGCGCGAGGGAAACAGGAGCTGGGCCCTGGGGTGGGTGGTCCACCGGTGGTTCGATGCGGTGGTCGACCCAGGCGTCGAGCCGGGCGTTTACCGCCGGAAAGAGAGTTGTGCCGTCGTACCACGCGGAAGGTGGCTCGTCGGGCCGGGGACGGCGGGCCAGCACCCCGAGGGCCACTAGTCCGGCCACCGTGAGCAGGATCGCCACCACGTCGACTGGGGTACGCCCGTACCGGAGGGTGACCTCCTCCCTAGTGGGCACCACCACCATCAGGTTGGGAGTGGCCCGCCAGGGCCCGACCGCGCCGTCAGCCTCCCAGTTCGGGAAGAAGGATGTGCGTACGAGCACCGGTACTCCGATCCGGTCGACCGTAAAGGACACTTGGTCGACGCCGGAGACAATGCCGGTCACCCGGACCTCCGGCAGGGTCCGAACCTCGGCGTGCTCTCCCGGTGCGACCCGCTGCCAGCCGTCAAGACCGCCGAGGGTGCGCACCACGGCGGTGGTTCCCTCCTGGAACACGTCGACGGCCGGCTCCAGCCACCCGCTGTGACCGACGCCATCGAACACCGCTGGTTCGGCGACTAACGCCGCGACAGCCTCAGCCTGGGCCACCCGGAACACCGTCCAGGGTCCGCTGGTTGCCTCCTCGGTAAGATCCGGGTGGTTGCGGGCCTCGGCCACCGCGCTCGGGGAGAAGGCCGCGTAATAGGGCACACCGAACTGCTGCAGGTGGTCGATTCCAGCCTCCAGGTCGAACGACCGGTAGGGGAGGTTCCTTTGGGCCCGCGATGGGCCGGTAGATAACTCCGACTGAATAAGGAAGTGGAAGGGGGTACTGGTGGCCGATTCGAAATAGAGCCCTTCCATCGACGCCACGCAGCCAGCGGTCCAGTGGGGCAGCAGCATCGGCGCCATCGGCGTGCCATACCGGGTCAGGTCGCTGGAGTACTCCCACATGAGCCGGCCACAGCCGTGCCGGTCGGCCACCCCGGCCATGGTCGTGACCAGGCCGCGGAGTTCGTCCCACCCGCCACCCGTTCCGTCGCCGGTTCGTTCCTCGTATCCGCCGAAGTTCCACCGCACCCAGGAGCGGCCGAGGTTCAACTCGTCGGTGGCCAGGCCCATCCACCGGTAGGTGTTGCCGTCCATGGTCCCACCGGGGAGGGCCCGCAGTGGCAGCCCCAGTGAGACGATCAGGGTCAGGGTTGCGGCGAGCGCGGCGGAGGCGGCCACTGTCCGACCAGTGGCGCCGGGTCGGGCCCGGAACCCGTCGATGACGCGCCCGGCAAGGCGCAGCACCTCGGCCACGGCTATCCCCGCCAGCAGGTAGAGGCTCAGGTAGTAGGCGGGCAGGAGGCGACCGTTGTAGAGGCGGCCCTCGGGCAGGTGGATGAAGGCCAACCCCAGCACCAGGGCGCACAGGGCGAGGATCAACCCGAGCCGACGGTGGAACAGGATCGACAGGAGCGTCCCGACCACTGCGGCGATGACCACCGGTTGCAGGGGCGGGTCGTTGGTGAGGAAGTCGGCGGCCATCCGGTCGCGGTCCCACAGGTACGAACGGAACCAGATCAACTTGTCCCAGGCCATGTCGTTGAGGTGGTCGCTCCGCCACCAGAAGGGCAGTAGCCAGAACGCCGATGACAGCCCGGCGGTGGCGCCCATGGTGGCAGCCCAGCGGAGGGTTCCCCGACCGGGCCGCAGTATCAGCGCGACGGCCGTGGCCAGGAGGGCGAAGAAGGCGACCAGGAGGTGGCACAGCCCGGTGAGGGCCAGCAGAACGGCCGCCCAGCCGCGCCCCCGACCCGTCTCGGTGCCCCTGACTAAGAGTCCCAGGTAGACGAGACAGGTCGACACGGCAAGGGTGAAAGCGAACTCACCAGCCATCGTCGACATGAGGTTGCCGCCCATGATGTTGAACGAACGGTCGAAGACGAAAGCGAGGGTGGCCGCGCCGGTGAGCGCCGGGCCGGGGGGCGGCAGGCCGGCCAGGTAACCGAGGGCCCAGCCAGCGACCGGCATGGCCACCAGTCCGGCCACGGTGACCAACTTGAATGCCACCCCGTAGTGAACAGGCAGCGCAAGCACCACCACGGCGCCGGTGCCCCACAGGCCCGGTACCCAGCCTCGGGGCCGGCGACCGACCAGGACCACCGCTCCGGCCGCCGCGGCGAGGGCAACCAGTACCGAGAGTGGAGCGACGAGGCCGACGTTGACGGCAACGATGGCCAGCATGGGGACCACCATGTAGAAGTGGTAGGCGGGGAACCCGGCGTACCAGTCGGGGGCCCAGCCGCTGAGCCGGAACCGGGGCAGCAACTCGTCGCGGAGGAAGGCCGGCCCCCACACGTGGGCACCCAGGTCGCCGCCGGTAGGGGTGGTCCGGGTGAACAGGACTCCGTCGGGGTTGACCACCCAGAGGACGAACAGGGCCGAAAGGCCCACCGTGGCACCGGTCAGCCAGGCGCTGGCCGGTACGGCGGCCAGTCGGCGGACCACGGCCGGTCGCCGGACAGGCGCTCGGGTGGCCGGCAGGGGTTCGGGGGCGTCCATCGGTGGCCCCTCAGATTGTCGGGATGGGGAGAAGGAGGATGATGATCGTGGTGGCGTTGAACCCGATGTGGGCCCAGATGGCCCGTCCGATGCGACCGTCTTTCTGGGCCAGTCGGCCAGCCACCAGGCCGAACAGCAGCAGCGCCGGGAACTGGGTGACCTGGAAATGGATGACCGCGAACAACAGCGACGACACGACCAGGGCAAACGCCGGGCGCATCCGGCCTTCCAAAGCCCGCAGGGTCAGCCCACGGTAGAAGACCTCCTCCACGATCGGTGCACCGACGACCACGACGAGCACAAGGAGTACCACGCCGGCCCCGGTGGCCTTGTCGACAAGGTCGCGGGCCGGTTCGGCGATATCCAGGTCGTCGACAAGGAGCATCAGCGGCAGGTAGAGGAGCGGGACGGCCACAACCTGGGTACCGATGCCGATCAGTAGGCCGGAGACGGTGTCACGACGCCTGAACCCCCACCCCAGTTCCGACCAGGACACCTTCCGAACCCAGACCAGCCAGCCCGGCACACCGAGAGTTCCGAGCCACAGGGCGGCCTGCAGCACGGCGATCATCTCGAGTGACAGGTCGTCGAATTCACCTTCCAGACTGCCGGAGCCGAAGGCGAAAATGGCAGCCAGGACCGCCGCCTCGGCAAGGAGGAGCCCGAAGAACACGTGCCCCAGGCCCCAGGGGCGGCGGTCGACCGTCGGCATCGTTTCGGCGGCGCCCATCGGCCACGAACCCTAGCGACCGGACCTATCGCGCCGGGCCTGCAAGGCCGGGTACCGGGCCGTTGGGCGCCCCCGTACCATGGGGGGATGGTCGACGGCCCCGATCCGTCCGCACAGTCATCTGGCCAGCGGGACGAGCAACCCCGCCGCGGTTGGCGCCGTTGGGCCCCGTGGGCGGTCATGGGCCTGTTGGCCGTCGTCCTGTTCCTCCCGGGCCTGGTGTCCGATGGGGAAGTCGAATCGGTCAGCTACGACACGTTCCTGGGCCGGGTGGCAGCTAGTGAGGTGGCCACCGTGGCCATCGACAACCAGACCGGCCAAATCGACTTCGAGACAGTGGATGGCGCAGAGTTCGGAACAACCGGACCCCTGGAACTCTCCGACAACGACCGGCGGGTCCTTTCCGACAGTGGTGTGGCCGTCACCTACGACACGCCGCAGCCGGGTTTCCTGCAGACATGGCTGCCTCTGCTACTGCCAGTCGGGCTGATCATCCTGTTCTTCTGGTGGATCAACCGTCGCGCCCAGGGCCAGATGACGGGGATGATGGCGGTCGGCCGGTCTAAAGCAAAGCTTTACACCACCGAACGGCCGAGCACCACGTTTGAGGACGTAGCCGGGTACGCCGAGGTGAAGAAGGAAATCCGCGAGGTCGTGGACTTCCTGACCGAACCTGAGAAGTTCGCCGAGATCGGAGCACGCGTTCCCAAGGGGGTACTCCTCGTCGGACCGCCAGGCACCGGCAAGACGCTGATCGCCCGGGCGGTGGCCGGCGAAGCCGGGGTGCCATTCCTGTCGGTCACCGGTTCGGACTTCATGGAGATGTTCGTCGGTGTGGGGGCCAGCCGAGTACGCGACCTGTTCCAGTCGGCCCGCAAGATGGGCCGGGCCATCATCTTCATCGACGAGCTCGACTCCATCGGACGCAAGCGGGGAGCCGGCCTGGGCGGCGGCCACGACGAACGCGAACAGACCCTCAACCAGATGCTCTCCGAGATGGACGGTTTCGAGGACACCGAGGGGATCGTGATGCTGGCGGCCACCAACCGGCCCGACATTCTCGACCCGGCGTTGCTGCGGCCCGGCCGCTTCGACCGACAGGTGGTGGTCCCTCTGCCCGAACTGGAGGACCGGCTCCAGATCCTGGAGGTCCACACGAAGGGTAAGCAGGTCGGCGACAACGTTGACTTGGGCGTGGTGGCCCGTGGGTCACCTGGGATGAGCGGCGCCGACTTGGCCAACCTGGTAAACGAAGCGGCGCTGACCGCCGTGCGAAGTGGCGAAGACAGCATCCAGGCCAACCACTTCGAAGAGGCGAGAGACCGCACCATAATGGGGCTGAAGCGCGAGTCGATGGCCATGACCGATGCCGAGAAGGAAATGACCGCCTACCACGAGGCGGGCCACGCCCTTTGCGCGGCGGTACTACCCAACGCCGATCCGGTGCACAAGGTGACGATCATCCCTAGGGGCATGTCCCTCGGAGTCACGATGATGTTGCCAGAAGAAGAGCGATACAGCGACAACCAAGACCACCTAGAGGACCGGCTGGCGGTAAAGATGGGCGGACGGGTGGCCGAAGATCTTGTATTCGGCGTGCTCTCCAACGGGGCCGGCCACGATCTGGTAACTGCCACCGAGCTTGCCCGGAAGATGGTGCGCGAGTGGGGAATGAGCGACGCAGTGGGCCCAATGGCCTGGGGTAGCCACAACCAGGTGTTCCTGGGTGACGAGATGCTCGCCGCCCGGGAGTACAGCGACGAGACGGCCCGGGTCATCGACAAGGAGGTCCAGCGGATCCTCTGCGACCAGGAGGACCGCTGCCGCAAACTACTCACCGACCACCGGAACGCCCTCGATCTGATCGCCCGGGCCCTACTGGAGCACGAGACGATCAGCGGCGACGAGGTCGGACGCCTGATCGGCGCGGCGGCCAGCGGGGCGGATCCCGCTCAAGGCAACGGCTCGTCCGGCGAAACGGCGGTCACCGCCGAACCAGAGCCGGCCGAGGACCCCACCCCGGTCGACTGAGCGGTCCGACGATGGACCGTCTGCTGGTGCTGGCGGTGGTCGCCGCCCTAGCCGGGCTGCTAGCCGTGCTGTTACAACGGTGGCGACCCGGTGGCCCGGTGGCCACCGGCTGGTCGGTACCCGGGCACCTCGACCGCGCTGACTTCGCCGAACCGAACGTTCCGTGGTTGGTCGCCGTGTT
>JAKUSA010000097.1 GCA_022449565.1 Acidimicrobiales bacterium
CTAATCGACATCATGCTCCCGGGCATCGACGGATTCGAGGTGTGCCGAAGGATCCGCCGCCTAGGAGACGTCCCCATCGTGATGGTTACCGCCCGATCCGACAGCCACGATGTTGTAGCCGGCCTGGAGGCCGGCGCTGACGACTACCTCCGTAAGCCCTTCGACCCTAAGGAGCTGTCCGCTCGGGTCCGCGCCCTCCTTCGTCGCTCGCGACCCTCTGGATCGCCGGCGAAAATGGCTTTCGACCAGTTGGAAATCATCCCCGACGAGGGAGTGGTCCGATTGGCCGGCGACGAGGTCCACCTGACCCGCACCGAGTTTCGCCTCCTCGTGGAGTTGGCCTCCAGCCCGGGAAAGGTGATGAGCCGGGAAGACCTCCTGGAGCGGGTCTGGGCGCGCGACTACTTCGACGACGAACGGTTAGTAGACGTCCATGTACGGCGGCTTCGGACCAAGATCGAACCCGACCCGGCCAACCCCCGCTATGTGGTCACTGTGCGAGGGATGGGCTACAAGCTTCAGAGCTGATGGCGTGAGAAACGAACCTGCAGGCTCGGTACGCAGCCCAAATTCTTCCACACCGGCAATTCCGGGTCCAGTCATTCGACCTCGATGAAAATGCACTCTCCGGGGCACTCTTCTGCGGCCTCGATAGTGGCCTCTTCCTGTCCCTCAGGCACCAAGGCCAGGGTGTCTGGTCCCCCACCGGGTAGTTGGACCCCTCCCTCGGCGACGTAGGCGAGGCCATCTGAGTCCATAACGAAGACAGCGGGGGCGATCTCTTCGCAGAGGCCGTCCCCGGTACAAAGGTCTTGCTCGATCCACACCTTCATCGTGGTGTTCGGGCCGCCCGGTCGTGGAACTCCTGGTGCTTCTCCTACCACTCCGCCATGTCGTCCAGTTGGTCGTCTATCTCATGGACGCTCTCGGCGATGTCTTCCAACTTGGCGTCGGGCCAGTCGGCCTCCTCGCCAGCGGCGAACTAGCCGTAGATGCCAGAGATGGATTTCAGTAGTCGGATTCGCATGAGGTCTCCTAAACCATTTGCGGACATGGAGGGACCCGACAGGGCCCGGAGGGGGGTGCCCAAGGTCACATTCCCTGAGGGGGGAAGTTTCGGAGGGCGGCGATAGAAACAGGGACAGTGATTTGAGCCCTCGGGCGAGGATCACTCGGAGAAAGAACCGGGAGCGGGAAACCGAAGAAGGGGAAGACTCCGGGTAGAGGCCCCTTCGGGGGCCTTTGCCGCGTCTAGGACCTCGTCTTGTGCAAGAGTTGGGCATGGCCATTGATGGAGATCCCGTAGAGGAAGACCCGACCACTGCCCCTGAGGAGGCCCCAGAAGAGGCCCCTGAGGAGGCCCCGGGGGAGGCTGAGCCTGGGGAGTTGAGCGCACTCCAGCGGTTCATCGGCAAGTTCCGGAAGTCGGAAGACTGACCCGAAAGTTCCGGGTAAGGGCCCCGAAAGGGGCCTTTGCCGCGTGTGAGGACCCGACAGGGCCCGAAGCCGTTAGGCCCCGGACCCAGTCAGGAAACGGTGGTCAGACTTACGCCTGAACCAAGTGCCGAAGGGCGTTGGTGTCAACCAAGACCGAGCCGCCACGAACGATGAATCGAACGCCGGGTTCGTAAGAGGTCCCACCAGGCAGGCCTGATGTCTCTTGTGCAACTACTTCACCGGTAGTTGCGTGGGGAACATCAGGCAGGCTTGACGTCCCGGTATCCGAACCGTCCGCCGGCTCGGGGCTGACCCCGGGGCCCGAAATCGGCCAGCGGCTACCGTGACCCCATGGCGACCGAACCACCCGGTGTGGGCCAGGCTCAACCCACCCGTTTAGGCCTGCGGACCCGTATTTCCCTCTCGTTCGCGGTAGGTGGGCTAATGGTGACCGCGGCGCTCGCCGGGGCAACCCTCGTCCTGACTAGGCAGCAGTTGATCGATAGCCGTGAGCAGGCCGCAGCAGCCTTTGCCGTAACCAACGCCACCCGTCTAAGCAACCAGCTGACCTTCGAGTCGAAGGTGGAGGATCTAGCTCCCATCGTGGATTCGATGACCAAAATCGAGGGTAGCCAGCGCCTCATCCGGATCAGAAACGGTTGGCTTCCCTCACCCGAGCTGGACCGGGAGGACCTTCCCCAGGTCCTGCTCGACCGCGTAGCCGGCGGCAGAGCCGGCCAGTTACGCGCCGAGGTGGCGGGCGAAACCCGCTTGGTCGTAGGCATCCCCCTCCAGTCCTTCGACGCTGCCTACTTCGCCGTGGTCGGCCTGGCCGACCTGAACGACGCGCTCACCGACCTACGGATCATCCTTATGGGAGCCGGTGCCGGCGCCACCCTGCTCGCCGCGTTCCTCGGCTGGTGGGTCAGCCAGAGGACGTTGCTCCCCCTGCGCCGGGTCCGAGAAGCGGCCGAAGCCATCGCTGGCGGCCGGCTCGACACCAGGCTGGAAGCCCAGAGTGATCCCGACCTGGACCGCCTGGCCGAGTCATTCAACGAGATGGCCATGGCGTTGGAAGAGCGGATCCGACGGGATGCCCGGTTCGCCTCAGAAGTCAGCCACGAACTCCGGAGCCCTCTCACCACGCTCATGACCAGCGTCGGAGTCCTGGAAGCCCGCCGGGAGGAACTCTCCCCGCGGTCCCTCACTGCCCTTGACTTGCTGTCCAGGGACCTCGAGCGATTCAACCGCCTGGTGGCCGAACTGCTCGAGATTTCCGGATACGACGCCGGAGCCGCGTCCCTCGACCTTACCGAGGTGCAGGTAGCCCAGTTCCTCGACGCATCAGCACGTACCGCCGGACCGGTTCCGGTACATCTACCGAACTACGCGGAGGGGCTTGTCATCAAGATCGACAAACGTCGATTGGCCCGAGCGATGGCAAACCTTCTTGACAACGCCCATCGCTACGGGGGCGGTCCAACGGCGATCGTTTTGGAGCAGGACTCCGGGTGCCTGCGTATCGCCGTCGAGGACGGGGGCCCCGGAATTCCTGAGACCGAGCGGACCGCCATCTTCGATCGATTCTCACGTGGTGCGGCCGGCGGGCAACGTGGGGATGACGGTGGCACCGGACTCGGCCTGAGCCTCGTTCAGGAGGACATCCGCCTCCATGGTGGCCGGGTGTGGGTGGAGAGCCGCCCAGATGGCCACGCCGGGGCACGCTTCGTCCTCGAACTCCCACTCCGCGGATTCGAACCAGAGTGACCGGCCCTCGTCCCCACCGGCGCGTTGTGCTCGTCGGAGCCTTGTTGGTCGGCCTGGTCGGCTGCGGAATCCCCCTCGACGACTCCCCCCGGAACCTTGCCGCGGAACTCCCCGACGCTCTCCTCCCTCCGGCCTCGACGACGACTGAGCCGCCGACCCCGAAGCAGACGGTGCAGATCTACCTAGCCCGGAGCACCGCAGAAGGCCGGATGGTCCTTGAATCAGTCGAGCGGGAAATCGCAGTTGACCGATCCATCAACGTGATCCTCGACCAGGTCCTGGCTGGGCCCACTCCCACCGAACGCGAAGCCGAACTGGTCTCGCCGTTCGCGGAGGGCAGCGAGGTGGTCGGCACGGTGCTGGACGACGCGCTGCTCGAAGTTCACCTAGACAGCCTCGACGGCTTCCCCCAAGACGACTCGGCCAGTAACCGGTTGGCCTTCGCCATGCTCGTCTGCACCGCATCGGAGTTGGTCGTGGGCGCCGAGATCGACTTCGTCCGGATCATGCTCCGACGGGACGGCGAACTCGAGGCGATCAACGCACCGGTCAGCGACGGCGACCCGCCTGAGGAAGGTGCTCCGGTGGCCTGTACCAACTACGCCAGTTTCATCCAGCCAGACGGAGACGACGACAAGACCGACACCCCCGCCGTGGAGGAGAACTGAGGTGGCGGTCGTCCTCTCATTGGACGCCGGCACGACCAGCGTCCGAACAGTGGCCGTCGACGAATCCGGGACAGTGGTCGACAGTGCCCAGCAGGAATTCCCGCAGTACTTCCCCCGACCCGGCTGGGTCGAACACGACGCCGACGAGATCTGGGAGGCCGCCTCGTCCACCCTGTCGCTCGTTGCCCGACGACAGGCCGAAAACGGGACTCCGATTGCTGCCCTAGGCATCACTAACCAACGAGAGACTGTCGTCGCCTGGGACGTTGCCACAGATCGGCCCCGACACCGGGCCATCGTCTGGCAGGATCGTCGCACCGCGTCCCGATGCAAGGCCCTGGCCTCTGAAGGAGTCCTGGATGAGGTTAGGCGAACGACAGGCCTGGTCCTCGACCCCTACTTCTCAGCCACCAAGTTCGAATGGCTTCTCACCGAAGGCGCAGTGGTGGCTGACGACAACCTCCGCCTCGGTACCGTCGACGCCTGGCTGCTGTGGAAACTCACTGGTGGAGCGGTGCACGCCACCGACCCCTCCAACGCCAGCAGGACGATGCTGTTCGACCTCCGTACCGGTGGGTGGTCGCCCGATCTCTGTGGGAGGTTCTCGGTGCCCATCGCGGCCCTCCCCGAAATCAGATCCACCTCGGGGAGGTTCGGGACCACCACCAATGACGGGCCGATCCCAGCCGGGGTGCCGGTGAGTGGCATGGCCGGTGACCAGCAGGCGGCCCTGTTCGGTCAGGCCTGCTTCACGGCCGGCGCGGCCAAGAACACCTACGGCACGGGTTCGTTCGTCCTAATCAACCTTGGCCCAGAGTTGCCCACTCCAGTTGAGGGGCTACTGAATACCGTGGCCTGGCAACTAGGCGACGCCGAGTCGATGACCTACGCCTTGGAGGGATCGATCTTTTCCACTGGGGCGACCGTCCAGTGGTTGCGTGACGAACTCGGCCTGATCTCCGAAGCAGCAGAGCTTGGTCCGCTAGCCGAATCGGTCGAGGACAGCGCTGGAGTGGTCTTCGTTCCGGCCTTCGCCGGGCTGGGAAGCCCGTGGTGGGATCCTTGGGCACGGGGCACGATTATCGGCCTAACAAGGGGCACTGGTCGGGCCGAGTTGGCCCGGGCCGTCGTCGAGGCCATGGCCTTCCAGACCCGTGATGTCGTCGAGGCCATGGTAGAAGCCGGTGCCCAGCCGCTTACTGAATTGAAGGTCGACGGCGGGGCCGCAGTCATGGATCTCCTCCTGAAACTGCAAGCCGACCAGTTGGGTGTACCTGTCACCAGGTCAGCGACTACCGAGACCACGGCACTGGGAGCAGCCTTCTTCGCCGGGTTGGCCGAGGAACTCTGGTCGTCGACGGATGAACTGGCCGGACTGTGGCGGGGGGACCCCGCCGTGGAACCGGCCGCCGATCGGAGGGCTGCCGAGGTGTCCTACCGGCGGTGGTTGGAGGCCGTCGAACGTTCCCGCGGGTGGGCCTCCGACTAAATTCCTCACAGGTCAAACGGTCCAGGGCGTTTCTGATATTCCCTACCGCCTGGTTGATGCGGGGTACTGGCAGCCGTGAGGTGGAAGGGCTACCGGAGCTCGGCTATCAGGGTGTCGGGGCACCCGCCTCGATGCGGGACTTCAGGTCGTCTACCGCCTCGTGGACGATCTTGGCCTCTAACCGCCGCCGTACGAACCCGGGGATCCGAACGAGTAGTTCCACGTCGAGTTGGTAGACCACCTCGGTGGTGTCCGGGGCATCGGGAACGGGTAGGAACTCGTAGTCGCCGTTCATCCTCGCCACTTGGTCGCTCTCGAGGAGGCGCCAGGAAATCCGCAGTGGGTTGGAGCCGTAGCTGTAACGGAGGGTGTAGTGGGTGCTTCGCCCCATAGCGGCGGCCCGGAACGACACGTCGCCCGGACGACCCTCGTCGTCCCAGACCAAGACGTCGACCTCTTTGACATCGGTAGCCCAGTCGGGGAGATGCTCCACATCCCTGACCGTGTCAAAGCAGCGTTGAGGTGAGGCCCGGACGATTCTCCGCTGACTTGCATGGTCCGTCATCGCCGCTTCCCTCCGTTCT
>JAKUSA010000098.1 GCA_022449565.1 Acidimicrobiales bacterium
ATCTCCACCTCGACCAGTTCCGGCCGGTCGGGGACCACACGCTGGAGCCGGCTCACGACCTCGACGATGGCAACGAGGTCCGCGGCTGGCCCTCCCCGGTCTCCGGCTAGCAGCGGCCACACGGCGAGGCGCTGCAGGGCCTCGGTCACCTCGGCCGGTCCCACGGGCAGGATCAGACTCACTACATCCGCAGCAACCTCCGCTAGTCGTCCCCCGGAACCGAGGGTGAGCAGCCAGCCGACCGGGGGCTCTCGCCGGATATCGATCAGCAACTCGGCCACTGCCTTTCCGACGTACTCCTCGACCAACAACCTGGGTTCGCTAGACGGTCCGGCCAGGCGGTCCACGGACTCCGGTGGCCTTGACAACGACCGGATACCCGATCCGTGAAGCGGCTTCCACTGCTTCGAACGGCGGCACCGTCTCCCGGGCGGGGAGCGGGATCCCGACCTCGGCGAGTAGATCCTTGGCCTCCGACTCGTGGACGATCCTCGTGACGGCCGGGTCGAACGAGGGAACCGGTAGCACCGGCTCCTGCTCCCGGTGGGCGCCCCACCACGCGGAACCCTCGAGGGCCAACAGTGCGGCGTCAATCCCCCGTACGGCGACCAGGCCGGCATCGGCGGCGGCAGCCTCGACGGCTCCCGGAAGGTTCTCAGCCATCGACGCGGCGATCACACCAGGGGTCCCGGTGGTCCGGCTGGCCGCGACGAACGCCTCCAAGGTCGGCCACCAGGTCGAATCGTCCAACCCACCCGACGGAAAGTCCAGGACGAGCATCGCCGCGTCCAGTGGTCCGTCAAGGACTGTGGTGAAGGTTGCCGTTAGCCGTTCCCGGTTACCCCAGATGAATGTGTGGTAGTCGAGCGGGTTGGACACCGAGACCAGGTCGTTGAGTGTTTCAGCGATCCGGGCTGCGTGGTCGATGTCGAAGGCGGGGAATTCCACCCCCATGGACTCCGCCCGGTCGGCCACCACTGAGGCCTCACCACCCGAGCAACTCAGGCTGACCAGGCGCGGGCCGCCGATGGCTCCGAACCGGTTCATCAGGTGGAGCGTGTCCAACAGTTCGGGGATAGAGCCGACCTGCCGGACGCCCACACGGTCGAACAGGGCCGCGTAGGCGGCGGCGTCGCCAACCAGCGATGAGGTGTGGGAGGCGGCGATGCTTGCTCCGCGGGGTGATGACCCGGTCTTTAGGGCCACTACGGGCACACCGGCGGCGAAGGCCCGTCGGCAGGCCGTTTCGAACCGGCCTACGTCGCGTAGGGCCTCCACGTGAAGGCCGATCGAGGAAACCGACGGATCGTCCAGAAGGGCTTCGACGCACTCCTCGATGCCGACGTCGGCCTGGTTTCCGAGAGTAAGGACATGGCTGATGGCCATCGGTCTGGTCTGCAGGGTCAGGTTGAGCGCGATGTTTCCGCTCTGAGTGACGAGGGCGACCCCGCGGTCGACCCGCCTGAGCCCGTGCTGGTCCGGCCAGAGCGCAGCGCCGACGGTGGCCGCCACGGTGCCGTAGCAGTTGGGACCGATCACCGGCATGCCGTCTGCCGCGGCCACTAGGGCGTTCTGCAACTCGGCCCCCTCGGCGCCAACCTCGGCAAAGCCAGAGGCATAGCAGACCGCGGCACCTGTTCCGAGCGCCGCCAGCCGGCCGACCGTCTCCACGGTGGCCCAGCGGTTCACGGCGACCAGCACGGCATCAGGCGGCGCCGGCAGGTCCTCAACCGAGGCGAAGGCTGGTAGTCCGGCGACCTTGTCGCGCCGATGATGGACCGGCCACAGGTCGCCGTCGAAGCCGAGGGCGAGACACTGGCCGATGGCCACCTCGGCTTCCCGGCCCCCGACGAAGGCCAGCGACCGCGGGGCCAACAGGCGGTGGAGTCGATGCTGGTCCATCACGCGCTAGGCACGGGTCAGCCCCCGAGCGGACGGAGCATCTCGCGGCTGATGATGTGACGCTGGATCTCACTGGTGCCATCCCAGATCCGGTCCACCCGTGCGTCGCGCCAGATTCGCTCAAGTGGTAACTCATCCATTAGTCCCATGCCCCCCAGGATCTGAATGGCCTCGTCAGCCACGAACTGGAGCATCTCGGTGGAGGAGATCTTGGCCATTGCCGCGTCCCCGTCGGTCATCTGGTCCCGGTCCATCCGCCAGGCGGCCCGGTAGGTCATGAGTTCGGCCTCGGTCAGCTTCGTCCTCATGTCGGCCAACTTGAACGACACCCCCTGGAACTTGCCGATCTGCTGCCCGAACTGCTCACGGGAGGCTGCCCATTCGGTGGCCACCGAAAGTGCCCGGTCGGCTCGACCGAGACAGATGGCGGCCACCTGCAGGCGGGTCGCACCCAACCAAGCGTTGGCCACCTCGAAGCCCTTGTGCTCCTCGCCCAACACCTTCGACGCCGGTACCTGACAGTCGTCGAAGTTCAGGATCATGTTGTGGTAGCCGCGATTGGAGACGCAGTTGTAGCCCGACGCCATCTCGAACCCCGGCGTGTCGTGGTCGACGAGAAACGCCGTGATCAGCTTCTTGGGTCCCCGGGCTGTCTGCTCCTCCCCGGTGGCCGCAAAGAGGATCGTGTAGTCGGCGAGGTCGGCGTGGCTGATGAAGTGCTTCGTGCCGTTGATGAGGTAGTCGTCGCCCTGGCGTTCAGCTCGGCAGCTCATGCCCCGTACGTCCGACCCGGCGCCCGGCTCGCTCATAGCCAGGCAGTCGACCCGTTCGCCACGGACCGTGGGGACCAGGTAGTCCTCGACCTGGCCCCCGGTGCAGGCCTGCAGGATGTTCGAAGGCCGGGCGACGATGTAGTGGAGGGCGTACTGGGTCCAGCCGAACGCTCGGTCCACCATGGCCATAGTGAGGTTGTCGAGGCCGCCGCCACCGAACTCGGTGGGCATGTTGGCGGCGTATATGCCGGCATCCAGCGAGCGACGCCGGATCCCCTTGACAAGGTCTGGTGGAACCTCGCCGAGGCGCTCCACGTCATCCTCGTGGGGGACGAGTTCGCGGTCTACGAACGTGCGAACCGTGTCGACGATCATCTCCTGCTCGTCGGTCAGGGCGAAATCCATCGGGTCTCCTCGTGGGTGCGTCGGATCCGGGTGCTCGAAGGTCCCCGCTGGTCAGGCGACGGCCATCACCCGGCCGACCTGGGGCGGTACAGGAAGTTCGGCGTGGGCATCGGCGATAGCGGTCAGGGCGTAAGCGGGGCCGGCAAGGATCGGGGCCGACGAGCCGACCCGCGTGTCGACGTGGACCAGCATCTGCTCGGTGGTACACAGCAGGTCACCGGTGACGGCGTGCTCCATAGCGTGGAAGAAGTGGAGACGCTTGGTGTCGACACCGAGGACTTGGGTGGTGACCCTGAACGGCTCGCCGAGCGACACCGACTTTATGTAGTTCAGGTGGGTCTCCACGGTGAAGAAGGTGTGTCCGGCCTCCCGGTAGTCCTCGTCGACGCCGACATACCGGAAGAGCTTGTCGCTGGCCCAGCCAAAGGCGGTCAGGAACGCCCACTCAGACATGTGGCCGTTGTAGTCGACCCAGTCGGGCTCGACTCGGGCCTCGTAGAGGGCCAGCGGGGCGGCGATCGGGTCGCCCTCGGCCCATGGGCGGTCAATCGTTGCGGCGTGGATACGGGCCTCCCGCTCGGCGATCAACCGGCCGGCTCCGAGGTCCAGGGGTCGGAGCGACCGCATGACCCCCAGCAGGTAATCGTCCCGGAGAAGTTCCAACTCGGCGACCGATCGGCCGGCCGCCTGGTCCTCGCAACCGGTCGCCATGGCCTCGATGAGTTGATCGGTCAGTTCAGGCGCCTCCAGTTTTGTCCACGGCAACTTCAGGGCCGGGCCGAACTGGTTGAGCATGTGCCGCATCCCCTCTTGACCACCGGCGAGGTGGAAGGTGAGGTTGGTCCCCATACCAGCCCAGCGGAGTCCGGGTCCGTAGGTGATGGCGTCGTCCAGCTCGCCGGTGGTGGCCACGCCGTCGTTGACCAGGTGGAGGACCTCGCGCCACAGGGCTTCCTGGAGGCGGTCAGACAGATAGCCCTCGATCTCGGTCCGCACGACCAGTGGGTGCATCACCAGGTCGTCGTAGTGGGTTATTGCTGTATCCACGGCGCTCGGCGAGGTCTGTCTACCGGGCACGATTTCCACCAGGGGCAGCAGGTAGACGGGATTGAAGGGGTGTCCGATGAGGATCCGGTCGGGGTGTTGACAGCCGTCTTGGAGTCGGGTGGGCAGCAGACCCGACGAGCTCGAGGCGATTACCACCCCCGGTTCGGAGGACGAGGCCAGTCTCTGGAGTAGGGACCGCTTGAGGTCTTCGTCTTCAGGGGCGCTCTCCTGGATCCAGTCCACTCGTTCGGCCAGGGCCTCGGCCGTGGTGGTCCAGGCCAGGCGGGAGGGGTCGGCACCAGGGAACAATCCGAGGCGCACAGCCGACGGCCAGGCTCGCTCGACAGCGGCCCTGAGCCGCGGCTCCGCGTCGGGGGCAGGGTCCCAGGCCAGGACGTCAAGCCCTCGTGATAGGGCTCTGACGGCCCATCCGGTGCCGATCACACCGGTTCCAACGACCCCAATTGTGCGGGCGCCGCCGATGGTGCCGTCCCCTTCCCCCATGTGCTCCGTTCCTCCTCGCCGAGGCCCAGGTATTCTGTATGGTGGAACGATAGTTCCGTATTGTGGAACAGAGTACTGACCGGGCGTAGGGGGGACAAACTCGTATGGGCATCCAGGTGGTGGAGCGCACCTTCGCAGTGCTCGACGCGCTTTCGGGCACCGACGACGAGATCCGTCTGGGCGAGCTTGCTGTCCGGACCACGCTTCCCAAGAGCACCCTAAGCCGGATCCTCGCCACCCTCACCGACCTCGACGTGGTGGCCCGCGGTGCTGCTGACGGCTCCTACCGGCTGGGACCCCGGGCCCGCCTACTGGCCGGGCCGGGATCGTTCGAAGAGGTGCTGGTCCGGGCGGCCCGCCCCGAGTTACGCCGCCTGGTGGCCGACCTCGACGAAGACCTCGGGCTAGGCGTGCCAGACGGCCACCACGTGAGGTATGTGGACCAGGTCCGTAGCCACCGGCCGGTTCGGATCCGCGACTATGTCGGGGAACGCATGCCGGCTCACAGCACGGCTGCGGGTCTAATCCTGCTCGCTGACCTCGACGAGGAGGAGTTCGCGGCCTACCTCTCCCATCCGCTTGACGCCTACGGCCCGGGTACGCCCATCGACCCGCAGGCGCTCGGCGCCGCGGTCGACGAGGTCAGAAACACCGGTCGGGCCTGGACCTTCGAGGCATGGGCCGACGGCATCAACGGTGCCGCGGTGGGCATCCGATCTGCCACCGGACAACTGCTTGCTGTGATCAACGTATTCGGTCCGTCCTACCGGTTCCCCGGCGACCGGGACCGTGGACAACTGGGGGCAAGACTCGCTGCTGCTGCCGACGAGATCACCCACCGACAAACCATCTGAGGGGTCCGATCCGATCCGAGGGCCCCCGTGGGTCGGGCCTTTTCAACTCTCCGGAGTCTCGAAAGCCCATTCCGGGCCCCTACTGTGGCCACTAGTACCTCGGTGGCCGACGCCCACCGCCCCCAGTCGATCTACCGTCCCAGGGAAGGCCCTGAACCCTGAGCACCACCAGCCGGGAGGCCCAACCCGCGAACCCCGCCGAGGTCGCCTTCGATCCCGACGCCATGCGGGAGCGCTACCGCGCAGAACGTGACAAGCGACTGCGCGCCGACGGCAACGACCAGTACATCGAGGTCGTCGGCCCGTTCGCCCACTACACCGACGACCCCTACGTCGAATCGGAAATCGATCGCCCGCCCCTCGCCGCCGAGGTCGACGTGGTGGTCATCGGAGGCGGCTTCGGGGGGCTACAGATGGGGGCCCGCCTCCGC
>JAKUSA010000099.1 GCA_022449565.1 Acidimicrobiales bacterium
CGTCGTTTTCGGCCTTGGTCTGGTTATCCACGCGGGTCACGCAGGTCTGCGCTGTTCATGGGGAGATCTTTGCGCAATGGCTGCGCGTATCTACACCTTGGGGCTCCGGTGTCGCCCCACCCCCCCCTCAGGGAGGGGGTTCACTCGGAACTGTTCGACTAGTCGTCGTCCTCGACAAATCCCGGGGTGTTTCGAAGGCCGGCGACAAGGGCATCGACTTCAGCATCGGTCAGGTTGGCCTCCGGGTGGAGCCCAAACACGGTGTAATAGCGCGGAGGCATACTCCCCTCGAGGACCTCTTCGATGGATTCATCGTCCTTTTCGACCGATTCGAACTCGGAGTAGTTGATCGCATCGCGCCCCGACCGGACGTGCTGGGTTACCGCCCATGAGAATGGGGCGATTTTGGAGTATGTGGGCCACCTGACCTCGTTGCTGTGACAGCCGAAACAGGCCCTCACCATCAACTCCCGCGTCTCCGGAGTTGACCAAGCCGGCTCCATAGTGACTGGCGGGTTGTAGTGCTCCCGCCCGTAGGGAACCAACTGGATGACTCCGAAGACAGCGATTGCAGACAGTCCGAATCCGCCTATGGTCCTGAGTGCGCTGCGCCGCTGAGCCTCCCCACCTCGACGGCCGCTGCGCAACGGAGCGACGATGTTTGGTGCCACTACAGCCGCCACCAGCAGAACGATGATGGAGCGATTTAGGCCGATGATCGCTCCGCTGACAAGGCCAATGACCAACAACGTGAGGCTGGTGAGCAGAACCACCCGATGCTCCGCGATCACGCTCCGCAGGCGCTCAGAAGGTTCGTTGAAGTCGAACCAGTTGATCACACCGCCAAGCTAGCCAGTAAAGGGACTATGAAATGTTCGACCCGGCTGCGCGTATCTGAGGTTCGTACCTCACCTCCCACCCCGTGGGGTGGGGTGGGCGATCACTCACGCTCATCAGATTTGTCTGCACGAAGCTCAGCAAGTCTCGCCTCGGCCTCCTTCTCTGTGTACGCCGTGCCATCTGTCCAGTCCTTCTCGGCCCATGGGCCGCCTGCTCGCCACTTGGTAGCCACTTGGACGTCCAACCCGTCTTCGGCACCAAGTAGGTGCCCGACGGGCTGTATCCCAAAAAGAGCCGGTGAGCAGGGAAAACTCAGATGGCTGACGTCAGCCGAAGGCTGACGTGTGGAGCGAAGCGACTAGCGCACCTGCATGACGCTCAGGGGGTCGGGGGTTCAAATCCCTCACGGCCCACCACTCTGACCAGCGGAAACTCGGTTCTTCGCGCAGGGGCTCGGGTCTTGACCCTTGAGGAAAAAGTGCTCTATCCCAGAGAATCGCGCTGGGCAATGAGCGAACTGAGGGGTTCGAGTCCAAAGGGTGAGTTCAATCCCACGATCACATGATCGGCGCCCGCATCGATGTAGCGGCCGACATCGTCAACGTCGTCGGCTTGTATGGAAACGGTTCGTTCGATATCGGCCGGGTTCCGATCAACCTTGGCGCACCATTCGTTAAGCACCCCCGAGAGTCGCTCGTAGTTCTCAGGTGGCCCGAACGTATTCCAGGCGTCTGCATGCTGGGCCACGAGCCGAAGGGTCACCTTCTCGCCTGAGCCGCCAATCAAGAGTGGCAGGCCCCCGACCGCTGGAGGATTCAACTTCTCCAAGCGCGCCTGCATTCGAGGGATGTCGGCTTCCAGTTGTCTCAGGCGACTGCCCACTGTGCCGAAGTCGTAGCCGTACTCGTTGTAGTCACGCTCGAACCAACCCGAACCAACACCTAGATACAGGCGCCCTCCTGACAGGTGATCCAATGTCCGCGCCATATCCGCAAGTAACTCTGGGTTGCGGTAACTGTTACAAGTCACCATCGTTCCGACCATCGCCCTCTTGGTGTCGGCTGCCATCGCCGAAAGGAGCGTCCAGCCCTCGAAGTGCGGGGCATCTAGGTCCCCAAAGAGTGGGAAGAAGTGATCCCACACCCAGATGGAGTTGGCTCCCATTGCGTCGGCTTCGACCCAGGCGCTTCGGAGAGCCTCGACGGTTGTTGCTTGGGGACGAAGGACGACCCCAACTCGTAGCTCAGTCATGATGGCCAACCTATTCGGTCTTCACTTGCTTGGCAGACGTGGCTTGATCGAGGCCACCCAGGTGCGCCCAGGTCGGGCAGGGTTTGGATCCCGGGCGCGCTGGGCTGTCATCATCGGGTGATGACTGTCGGAACGCGTCCTCCCAGGGTGCTTTTCCTGTGCGTCCACAACGCCGGGCGCTCCCAGATGGCAGCCGGCTGGTTGAGACACCTGACGGGCGACCAGATCCCGGTGTACTCGGCCGGCTCGACCCCAGGTGTCGAGGTCAACCCGGTCGCCGTGGAGGCCATGTCCGAGGTGGGCATCGACATCTCTGGCGTCGAGCCCCAGCATTGGACCGACGAGATGATCGGAGAGGTGGACGTCGTGGTCACCATGGGGTGCGGGGACGCCTGCCCCGTTTATCCGAACAAGCGCTATCTGGACTGGGAACTCGACGACCCTGCGGGGTGCGACTTGACCATGGTGCGGGGTGTTCGGGACGAGATCGGACGACGGGTGGACGCCCTGCTGGCCGACATGACGGGGGGCTGATGGCCACCAACGTGATCGACGGCGAGCTCCAGCCCTGCGGCCGGGAACCGGTAACCGGCTTCTACCGCGACGGCTGCTGCAACACCGGGTCCGACGATCTGGGCGTACACACGGTGTGCGCGCAGGTCACCGCAGAATTCCTCGAATTCTCGGCCCGGGCCGGGAACGATCTGACCACCCCCCGCCCCGGTTTCCCTGGGCTGCAACCGGGCGACCGTTGGTGCGTGTGCGCCTCCCGATGGCAGGAGGCCCATGAGGCCGGCTGTGCGCCACCGGTGGTGCTGGCTGCCACCCACATCCTCACCCTGGAATGGGTCGACGCCGAAGCGCTGGTGGCCGCCGGCTTGGACTCCTGATCAGGCCCCGATTCCCAACTTGGCCAGTCGGGGAATCAGGGCTTCGAGGACTTCCCGCCAGTCCCCGACCACCCCGACGTCGCACCAATCCCACAGTTCGCAATCCGGGTCGGTGTTGACTCCCACGACGGTGCCTGCTGAACGGGCCCCGATCATGTGGTTGAAGCGGCCCGAGGTCCCTACGGCCAGATACAGCGCTGGGGCGATGGAATGCCCAGTGATACCGATCTGGCGGGCCCGGGGCATCCAGCCCCGGTCGGTGACCTTACGGGTTGCGCCCACCACCGCACCGATCCGCGCAGCCAATCCGTCCAGGACCTCGTAGTCGGACGGTTCGACCCCCTGGCCGACCCCGATAACCACGCCGGCGGTGCCGAGGTTACCGGAGTCGTTGTCCCGCCACCTCTTCACGACTCGAACCGTGGACCCGACTTCTACGAGGTGTGTTTCTACCGGGATATCAACGGCGAGGCGTGGATCGGGTAGCGGAAGTACGCCGGGCCGAACGGTGGCCATCTGCACCGGCGACGAACAGGTGATCTCCGCAACCAGTCGTCCGCCGAACGCTGGTTTCAGGGTGACCAGCCGGCCGGCCCGTGCCTCTACGCCTACCGCGTCACCGGTCAACCCGGCGCCCAATCGGACCGCCAGACGTCCCGCGACCTGTCGTCCCCAGTCGGTCCCCGGTGCCAGGACGGCCCAGGGCGGATCGTCGGCCATGAGTTCGGCGAGCACCCCGGCGAGGTCGGCCCCGTCGGCCCTGTCGACCGCTACTACCCGATCCGCTCCCTGGGCTGAAAGGACCTCAAGTTCACCGGGTGACGGCCCCGCAACCACCACCGTCCCGTCCAGTCCAGCGGCCAACACGGCGGCTGCCCCGAGCAATTCGCCGGTCGTCCGCTTCCGGTCCGGTTCGGCCACCACCCACACTGCCGGACCACTAGCTCTGGTTTGGGGAACCGACCCGGTGCCCTCCGGCTCTGCTCTTCGGTCGGCCAACCGCCGCCCCACCACCTCGACGACGCGGACGATGCCGGCCTGGTTGCCGTCGAGGCGCTCCCCGGCTCTCTCCACGTCGAGGGTCCTGACGGCGCCCACGGTGGTGGGGCTGCCAGCCTGACCCCATGGCCCGGCCCCCAGGTCTGCTGCTGTCACGGCCCGGATCAGGCCGGCGTCGACGGTGGCCCATGCTTCTGGTTCCTTGATCTTGCACGGGTCGCAGAGCCGTTCCGCGCACGATAGAACGGCGGGCAGGTCGACGCGGGCCCTGATCCATTCGTCGTTGTGTTCGAGAAGCGCGGCGACTTCTTCCCCGTCGACGGTCAACTCCCGCACCCCGGTCAGTAGCGGCAGACTCAGCAGTTCTGCTAGCTGCGCCGGTACCTGGCCCGTGTCAGCGTCGATCGAATGTCTGCCGCACAGCACCAGGTCCCATGGGCCGTGCCGGTCTAGTGCGGCGGCAAGCGCGGTAGCCGTGGCCAGTGTGTCACTGCCGGCAAATGCCGGGTCGCTCACGTGGAGACCCCAAGCGCATCCGCACAGGATGGCTTCCCGCAGCACCGAATCGGCCTCCGGCGGGCCCAGGGTGATGGCCGTGCAGGTTCCTTCCGAGGCCAGGGCCAGTTCGCAACCGGTGCGCACGGCTCGCCGGCAGTAGTCGTTCATGTGCAACTCGACACCGCCCCGTACCAGGCGTCCGTCCGGGGAGAGTTCCATCTCCTCGAACTTCGGGATCTGCTTGACCAGGGAGGCGATCCGCAGCGGTCGCGACGGCCGGAAGTCGAACACCGGCTCACCGTATCGGTGGGCGTCTCAGGGTCCGGTGCCGGCAACTACCGTTCCCAGGTCCGGCCTGCCGTGTGTCTGAAACGGTGAAGGGGGAGAACGATGGCTGCCCGCTACGAGACCGAGATCCTCAGTGTCGACGGCGACCGGCCAGAACCCCTGGTCGACGCGGTGGCCGCAGTGGCAGCCGGCGGTGGTTGGGTGAACATCGAACCAATGGTCGACGACGAGCAGCGCAGCGACGTACCGGGCATCTTCGCTTGGTTCTCGGCCCGGGGCCCTCAGGTTCCCGTCGGGACCTTCGTGGCTGGCTCTGACCGTTCCCCGGCCTCGGTGGGCATCGAACATGGGACTGGTCGGGACGCCGGGGACCGGCTTAACGAGGCCGGGGTCGGCGCACCCGTAGCCTGGTTGCCCCGGCAGGACCACCCGAAGCGCGGGCTGGTCTGGGAGGTCCATTCTGGCGACTTAGACGCCGAGGTGGTGGTCGACCTGCTGCTCCGAGCCACCGCGCTCCTGTGCCCGTTGCCCCACGAGGGCCGGTGGTCGGCGGCGGTCAGCCGTCCCGCCTAGGCCTCGGCGATGGCCTGCATGATCAGCTCGAGGGCCCGGTCAGCGTCGACGCCGTAGGCCACCAGGCAATTGGGTTCGATTCCCGGCCATCCCCGCTCGTCCACCAGCGTCTGCCCGCGGGTGTGGGTGCCGGCCAGCTCAACGATCACGGCCCGGGGTTCGCACTGAAAGACCTCCGGGTGAGTGACCACTAGGACGGCGCACGGGTCGTGCATGGCGCCCGTTGTGGCCTCACTGGCGCTCCGGTGGACCCGGGTGTTGAAGTCCAGCAGGTCGGCGGCCACCGTCCCCACCGGCGTGCCCATGGCCCGGCAGGCCTTGGCGTGTCCGCCCCCCATGCGGACCTGATGAGTGAGGTTGAGACCCACCATGGCGACCGGGGCTCTGGAGCGGAACACCACGTCGGCCGCCTCAGGGTCGGCAAACACGTTGAACTCGGCGGCTGCGGTCACGTTCCCAACTCCGGCGCCCCCGCCCATCAGGGTGATCGAGGCCACTCGGTCGGCCAGGGCAGGATCCGCCCT